>NZ_JBFADP010000019.1:0-122571 GCF_040641415.1 Streptomyces sp. NPDC020875
CCTGGGCCGCGTTCCAGACATCGGCGAACCGGTCGGGCGTGACCTGGAGATGGAGCTGGACCGAGGTGCAGGCGGCCTCGGGCGCGATGGACGACTGGCTCCCCGTGGCGCCCACGGGCAAGGCGGTCAAGCGGCACCTCGACCAGTTCTTCAAGCGTCGGGGGCAACTCGCTGTACATCGCCTACGCCCCCGGAGCCGCCGGGCCGCTGTACGCGTGCGGGGCGCTGGGCATGTTCCTGGGCGATCTGCTGGTGGGGCGGCTGATACCGCCCGGCCCCCGCCGCCGGCTGGTGATTCCGCTGCGGCTGCTGCTGGCGGCCCCGTACCTCTTCTTCTTCCTGGAGCCGGGGGTGCCGCTATCGGCCGTGGCGGTGACCGTCTCGTCGGCGGGCTTCGCCGCGGGGCTGATCCTTCAGGAGCGGCTGATGGCCCATACGCCCGACGGGCTCGCGGGGCAGGCCCTCGGGCTGCACTCGACCGGGATGGCCGCGTCGCAGGGACTCTGTGCCGTCGTCGCGGGCGGGGTGGCCCAACTGGTCGCCCCGGCGACGGCGATGACCGGGATGGCGGTGGCTTCGGTGGTCGTGACCCTGACCCTGGCGGCGCTGAGCAGGAACCTGACGCCGGGCCCGGCCTCGGAACCGGGGGCGGCGCCGGAACCGAAAACGGCCCCGGCCCCGGCGTCGACTTCGGCCCCGGTCTCGGACGCGCCCGCGCCGGACGGGGTGCCGCCCGCTCCCCCCGCTAGGACCTGAGCTGGGAGATCCGTACCAGGACATGGCCCGACGACAGCAGGGTGTCCTCGTCCCCGAGGTACCGCTGAAGGGTCTCCTCGGTCACCGGCTCGCCGGGCGCCGCCTCCGGCCAGGGGCGGGAGGCGATGATCAGATGGACATGGCCCCGGCCGTCGGCGGCGGTCAGCCACTCCGGCGGGACGGGGCACTGGGCGCTGAGATGCGGCATGTTGAGCACGGCCTGGCCGCCCTCGACGAGCAGCCGGATCGGCGAATTGACCGAGGTGGGGGTGGCGTCGGAGAGATCACCGATCCGCAGGCCGCATTCCTCGACCATTCCGACCAGGGCGGCCTCGCCCTCCTCGGCGCTGCCGGTGCCGTCCCCGAGGGAATAGACCAGCAGATAGGGCATGTCGTGTCCGGCTTCGGGGTCGCCGGTCCAGGCCAGTACGGAAAGCGTGCCCAAATGGGCGCGGACCACGGAATTCTTCGCGGGCGTGGGGATGTTGGCAGTCGTCATGGCTCGGCACCCTAGTGCCCCGACCGGCCCCGTCACCTTCGCGATTCACCTGCTCGGCGGAGCCTGAAGCCGCCACTCGACGGCCGATTTCCCGAGGTCACCATGGAATTCGGTGACATACGCGGACTCCGGCACATCGAACAGCAGCCAGCCCCGCTCGGCCTCACCCGCCGCAAGAATGTTCCATTCCACCGGGGAGCCGGTGGTGATTTCCCCACCGGTCACGGCGGGGTGGCGACCGCCTTTCGTATCGGTCACCCAGGTTTTGGTCCTGCGGGCGTCATAGCGATGTCCGCCGACATTGAGCAGGGCGACCGAGACACCGATCCGGCGCTTGCCGTCCGGGGGCCCGGCGACCGCCGCCGTTCCGTCCTTGCCGGGTACGGCGACGGCCGGATCGACATAGGCCCGGACCGACATCCGCAGATGCTCGCCGGAGGCCCGGCCGCCGAGATCGACGGCGTCACCGAGCGCGGCGACCGCCGCTCCGCCGCCCTTGGTGTCCTGGGCCGGGCGGGCGACGGCGGGTGGGTGGACGGGTTCACCGGCCGTACGGTCCGGCGCGAGCGCCTGGCAGCCCGCCAGCGCCGCGCCGCCCAGGGCGCAAACCGACAGCAGTACCAGCGGCCGTACATTCCGTCGCATCATCGGTCCCCTCGTCAAGCCCGTCGCGTTGTCCGTCAGCCCGTTGCCCGTTGCCCGTAAGGCCGCTTTCCGTATGATCACGCGCTTGCGCCCGGGATACCGCCGTACGGACCCTCCACGGGGGTCGTGTCGCGTCACGTGCACCCCAACGAGCCATCGCGCGCTCCCCCGGCGTGCGCGGTCAGCGCGCCGCCGGGGTGTGCGCCCCACCCCTCCTTCTCGCCCCGTTTCACGCGCTGTTCCGGCGCCGGTGCGCGGAGGCGGAGCCCCCGGGCACCGGCTCACAACGCGCGCCTCGAAAAACCGTTCCTGCGCTACTCCGCGTAGGTAGGCGCACAGTGACTTCGACGGGTGAGCCACCGTTTGCTGTCGTATGGCAAGGACATCCTCGACTCCCCGATGGCAGCGCGTCCCGACCATTCCGGCCCCTCACGCGTACCCGGAGCAGCCCGCCCACCCGGCGGCACCGACGACCGGCGCGACCCCCATCTACGAAGAACTGCTCCGCGAATGGTCCGCGGCCAACCGCACCCTCCCGGGCGGCCCGGACCTGGAGTGGGCCCGTACGACCCGATTCCCGCCCCCGCACCCGGACCCCCTGCGCTCCTCCTGGCTCCGGCCCACGTCCCACCGGGCGTGACGTTCCGCCGCCGCCCGGCGGGCTCCCGGCCGCGCCCGCGTACGGTCAGGGCCGGCCGGTGACCGCCCGGATCTCCCGTTCGATGAGTTCACGGAACGGCACGTCGTCGTGGTTGGCGAGGATGACACCGACCCAGCCGGAATCCGGATAGACGTTCCAGCTCGCGACGCTCCCCGGGTTGGCCCCGGCGCGCCCCTTCAGCCACGCGCCGCCGACCAGGCCGACCGGCATCGTGTAACTCCCGAACGCGGCGTCGGCGGGCACCGGGGCGGGTCCGGTCCGGGCGGCGAAGCCACCCCCCTGCGGCGGCTTCGGGCGCTGCGGCGCGGTGGCCAGCTCGGCGTACGGCCGGGACAGTACGGTCCCCTCCTCGGTCAGGGCGCGGGCGAACCGGACCAGGTCCGGCGCGGTCGCGAAGCCGCCGTCGCCCGGCTGGTCGACAAAGCTCCGGCCGGGGTTCTTGCCCGGGTGGAACGGGTCGGGGCTGCCCTTGTCCAGATTCCGTACGGCGTCCACCCGGGTGCCGTCCGCCTGCCGCATATAGGAGTGCGCGATGTGCTCGTCGGTCAGCCACTGCGGCCGGGTGTAGAACCCCGTACCGGTCATACCGCACCGCGCGAAGATGTTCTCCTGGACGTAGTCCCAGTACGTCATACCGGTCACGGCCTCGACGATCTGCGCGGGGACGACCACCTCGACACCGGCGTGATGGGTGGGCGTCCCGGGCGCGGCCACCGCCTTCGCCCGCCGGGCCCACTGCCCGTAGAACTCCCGTACCTCCTCCCGGCTCCCGAAGATCCGCGCCAGATCCTCGGGCGGGCTCTCCAGACCGGACGTACCGGTGAGCAGATGGTGGATGGTCACCTTGTCGGCGATCTCCGGGGGAAAACCCGTCAGATACCGGCCGACGGTCTCCCAGAGCCGTACCTCGCCCCGCTCCACCAGCTGTAACAGGGCGACCGGCCCGAACGGCTTCCCCGCCGACGACAGATTGAACGCGACGCCCTCGTGGTTGCGGATCCCCCGCTCTTGGTCGGCCATCCCGTAACTGCGCGACAGCACGGTCCGCCCCCGGTATGACAAAAGCACCACCCCGGAGAACTTGTCCTCCGCCGCGAGCCGAGCCACATACCGGTCGTACGCCCCACCGGGCCGGGCGCCGTCCGGAATCGCCTCACCCTCGGCCCGGGCGGCCCCGCCGCCACCCATGACGACCCCTACGGCCCCCACCCCACCCCACCCGAGCGCCCGCCGCCGCCCGACACCACGTACGGAATCCCTGTCCATGCCCATGCCTCTCACTTCGCCCAACCGGCCGCCGAAGTACGGCCGTCGATGCCTCCACTGAAGACGGTGGCCCGTGACATGGGCGTGAGCGACCGACCCCGACCGCACCGGCTCACTGCGGCAGCGGGCTGATTCCGGGCTCGAAGTGGGCCCTGACATAGATCCGGGTCAATCCCGGCGCGAAGGCGTAGGAGAAGAACTCCGCGCAGGTCTGTAGGTGTTCGGCCTCGACCGACTCGGGCGGATCGTCCCGGCAGCCGCCCGTCAGAGACCGCGAGCCTCGGATCGTCTCCGGGTCGAGGAGGCCGATCCGGTCGAAGGTGTCGGGGCGTGTGTAGGCATCGAGCGGGGCGTCGTTGTCGAGGATCCGATGCCCCGGGGGAACCAGCCGGGCCACGTACTTCCGGGCCTCGGCGTCCGGCAGGGAGAAGGCGAGAATCCCCTCGTCCCAACGCGTCCCGACGCGATATCCGGCTCGGAGATCGGTAGCCCCCTCGGGAATACGAACCACGATCTTGCTGCTCAGCCACTTCGGAGTAATGGCGCTCTGCCAACAGCACTCCTGCTCCTCGGCCGCCGCCTCGTCGAGGGCGTGATCCATCCACCAGAACAGGAGTCCGACCACGGCGGACGCCACCCCGAGACACCACGCGGAGACGATCAGCAGAGTCCGGGGTATCGCGGGGTCGATCGGGTTCGTGGGTTCGGTCGGCACGCGAAAGCCTCCGGTCGGGCGGCGGGTTCGGGGCTTCACCGCGGCAGTTACGGCGAGACCGCTTGTCGCGAGCAAGGACGCTTCCAGGTTCGCCGACACGGAGCGAACTCAGGCCATTCATGGCGGGAATTCATGCCCTGTCCCCCGGGCCGGATCGTGTCCGGACCCGGGGACGGGACCGGATCTCAGTTCTTCCTGGCCGGGGCGTGGTCCGTCGGGGCGGGGGTCGGGGCCTGGGACGGGGGTGGGATCTTGCCGTGGGTGGGGCGGAGGTGGTGGAGGACTCCGCGGGTCACCCGGTGGGCCGTGTACGTCGCGCCGTGGATGAAACGCATCGACGGGCCGAACGCCGGGGCGCTCAGCAGGCCCGTGAAGAAGAGGCCGGGGCAGGACGAGCCGAAGTGCGCGGTCAGGTCGGGGGATCCGCCGGTGCCGAGGGTCGTCAGGCGGGTGCGGAGGGCGGGGTCGAGGAGTGGGAGGCGGTCGAGTTCGGGGACGAAGCCGGTGGCCGCGATCACATGGTCGGCGGTGAGGGTGGCCGGGCCGGTGGCGGCGTCGAGGGTGAGGCGGACGCGGCCCTCGTGGAGGGTGGCGCCCCGGAGTCGGTGGGCGAGGAGCTGGGGGACCGTGTCCTCGTACCGTTCGCGCAGCCACCAGGCGCCCGCCGGGCCGAGGGCGGTCCGGATGATGTGTTCCCGGCGGGGGGCGGGCAGCCGCCGTACGGCCCAGGGCGCGTCGGCGTAGATCCGGCCGCGCCAGCCGGAGCCGAGGGCCGTGACGGGGGTGCGGAGCCGCTTGAGGAGGGGGCGGTCCAGGTCGAGGGGGACGGTGTTCCAGCGGATGCCGGGGGCACGGGCGACGAGGGTGGGGCGGGCGCCGGACTCCGCGAGCAGGGTCGCGGTCTCCAGGGCGGCCTGTCCGGCGCCGACGACGGTGACGTCGAGGTCGCGGAAGCGGCCGAGATCGTGGTGGGCGGTGCTGTGGGTGACGTACTCCTTCGGCAGCCGGGCCAGCGGGCCGGGGATCCGGGCGAACGGCAGTACTCCGACGGCGACGACGACGGTACGGGTCCGGACCGTGTCGCCGTCGAAGGTGGTGACGGTGAAGCCGTCGGCCGCGGCGGCGACCCGGGTGACGGTCCGTTCGTCGAGCTCCGGTACGGCGTGCCGGGCGAACCAGAGGCCGTAGTCGGCGAAGGAGCCGATGGGGATGGGGTGGCCGTGTTCGGTGCGGAAGCCCGCTTCGGCGCCGTAGCGGGCGAGGGTCCGGGCCGCCGCCGGGTCGGACAGGTTGGACGCCCACGGCTCCGACTTGAGGAACATTCCGCCGGGCATGTGGTCGCGCCAGGACTCCATGGCCCGGCCGAAGATCTTCGTCCGGGCGCCGGCCGCGCTGAGGTGCGCGGCGGCGGAGAGCCCGTAGGGCCCGGCACCGATGACTACCACGTCGTACATGTAGTTCCTTTACTTCCTTCGCGGAGGCGGGGAGATAGAGAGACGAGAGATCGGGGATGGGTCAGGGGAGGACGGCGCGGGCGCGGCGGGCCCCTTTGGCCAGGCCGCGGCCGAGCCAGGCGCCCGTCATGGCCAGGAACGGGCGGGGGTCGTCCCCGGCGAACCAGGCGGTCTCGAACCCGGCCGGGTCCGGGGCCCGCCGGATGCCCGGCCCGGCCCGGCGGCCCGGGCCCAGGGCGGCGGTCGCGGCGGCCGCCGCCGACAGCAGCGCGTAGTTCTCGGCGACGAACACCCGGCCCGGCCGTTCGGTCCGGGGCGCCAGCTGCTGGCCGGTCAGATCGCGGTAGAGGGCCCGGACCACATCGGTGCCGTCCGGGTCGGTGAAGAGCCGGAACTGCGCGCCGGGCCGGGGGTTGGCGTCCAGCAGGCGGTACGCCCCGTCGGCCCGGTCGCGCCGGAAGTCGAGGTCGATGACGCCCCGGTAGCCCACCGCGTCGACGAGTCGGCGGGCCGCCGCCGCCACCCGTTCGTTGGGCCACCAGCGGCCCTTCGCGGTCAGTCCGGCGCGCGGCGGCCAGGAGAGTTCCTTGCGGCCGGTGCCCCCGGCGAGCAGTCGGCCGTCCCCGGTGGCGAAGCAGCCGTGGAAGAACCAGTCCGCGTCGGGCGCGTCCGGCAGATACCGCTGGAGCAGCAGTCCCACGCCGCCGGGCGCGCCCCTCGCGTACCGCTCGCCCCTGGCGTACAGCTCGCGGACCGCCGCCGCCGAGCCGACCAGGGTCGTACTGCGCAGTCCCGACGCCGGGGGCAGCAGCCACGGCCGGCTCCATTTGGCGACCAGTGGCACGCCGAGGGTCCGTACGGCCGCCGCCGCTTCGGCCGCGCTCGCGGGGACGACGGTCGGCGGCTGCGGTACGCCCGCCTGTTCGCAGACCGCCGCCAGCGCCGATTTGTCGGCGAGCGATCCGGGCACCCCGGCGTCCTGCCGGGGGAAGAGATAGCGGTCGGCGAGCCGGTCGGCGTACCGGGCGGTGAGGATCGCGCCGAGGTCGTCCATCGGGACGAGCACGGCGGGGGCGCCGATCAGGTCCGAGACCCGGAGCAGGAGTTCGGTGAAGCCCGTGCCGTCCCGGCCGACCGCCCCGCGGCCGACGGGGTGCGCGCGGTGGAGGTGGCGGGAGCGGACCACCGGGCTGGCGGCCGACTCGACCACCGCGTGGACCTCGATCCCGGCCCGCCCCAGGGATCTGACGGCGCCGAGGGTGCCGTGGTGAAAGGGGTTGCGGTCGAGGCGCAGTACGAGTGCGGGGACCCCGGCGTCGAAGGGTGGCATGGACGTTACAACTTTCACCTGGATGGTCGTGCGTATCGCGGGTCTGTTCGCGAATGGCCTACCGGGGGTCGCCCGAGCCGCCCATTCGTAGGACTTTCTTCCTACGGCCGGGCAGGTCGGACACGGCCGGTTTATCCGACAGGGCGTCAGTCCGACGGGCCGCCAGTTCACGCCCCGCGCAAGGAGGAGCCATGGTCCGAAGGCACCGACTCACCGGGACCACCGTCGGAACGGTGGCCGCGAGTCTGCTGGTCTCCACCGGCGCCGCCGCGGCGGCGATGGGCGCGGCCCGCGCGGACGGGTCGGCGGGCGACGGGGAGCGGGCGGGCGGTTCCGTCGCCGTCGGCGCCTATGTCGACTACGGCCCGTCGGGTCCGGGCCGGATCGCCGAACTGTCGCGCTGGCTCGGCGGTACGGACCTGCGGGTCGGCCATACGTATCTCCCCGGCGACCGGTGGGCCGGGATCGAGGGGCAGGTCGATTTTCTGGCGGACTGGGCGCGCTGGCGGCTCGCCCGGAGCGACCGGATGTTCGTCCTCAATGTGCCGATGCTGGAGCGGAACGAGGCCCGGGTCCCCGACTACGAGGTACGGCGGCTGCTGCGGGCGGGCGCGCGCGGGCAGTACGACGAACACTTCAGGGCCCTGGCCCGGCGCCTGGTGGAGCTGGGCGTCCCGGACACGGTCCTGGTTCTCGGCTGGGAGATGAACGGCACCACCTACACCCACCGCTGCGGGCCGGACCCGGCAGCGTGGAAGGCGTACTGGAACCGGATCGTGGCGGCGATGCGCTCCGTCGACGGGCAGGCGTTCCGGTTCGACTTCGCGCCGAACCGGGGGAAGGACGCGGTGCCGTGGACCGCCTGCTACCCGGGGGACGACACGGTCGACATCATCGGCATGGACTCGTACGACCAGGCACCCGGCCGGACCTTCGAGGAGCAGGCGTCGGCGGAGTACGGGCTCCGGGCGCAGGTCGCGTTCGCGCGGGAGCACGGCAAGGAGATCTCTTACCCGGAGTGGGGGCTGTTCCGCAACGGGGACAACCCGGAGTACATGCGGGGCATGCTCGACTGGATCGACGAGCACCGGCCGCTCTATCAGACCATCACGGACTACTGTCCGCACGGCGTCTGGCAGTGTGATGACAACCCCAAATCGTCGAGTGTGTTCCGTGCCCGGCTGTCCGGCCAGGGGCCCGTGGTCCCGCCGGTGCCTTCCGTTCCTCCGGTGCCGTCCGTACCGCCCGTGCCACCTGTGCCGTCGGCCCCGCCGGAGCCGCCCGCTCCGCCGGTGCCCGCGGAGACCGCGACACCGGTACCGACCCCGGTACCGACGGCGACCCCGGCGCCGACCCCGGTACCCACACAGACCCCGCCGCCGGTAACACAACCCGAAGAACCGGCCCCGAAGCCGTCTCCGGTGCCGCAGATCGCCCCGCCCGTCCGGTTCAACATGGTCGAGTGGTGCGTCCCGGCACCGCTGAAGCAGTGGGCCGGGCCGTGGGCGCCGAACGGCAAGTTCTGTGTGAAGGTGCCGTGGCCCGTCGGCTGGGGCGCGCCCCGGCACACCGGCGGTGGCGGTACGGGGGCGGCGGAACGCCCCGCGCCCTAACCGGCATCGCCCCGGTCCACGGCCGCCGCCCGCCAGTCCTTCAGCCGGTCGCGCCATTCGCGCGCGGCCGGGAACCGTTCGGCGACCGTACGGGCGGTACGGTCCCGGAGCCCGGCCTGGGCCGTCCGGAGCCGTAGCAGCGGTTCCAGCGCGGCCGGGGCCATCAGCAGCCGCCGGTTGGTGACCGCCTCCGGGCGCCACTGGTTCTTGTACGGCTCCGCCCCGCGCAGCAGGCTGACCACCCGGCGGCCGGTCCCGGCGGCGAAACCGGTCTCGTGCCGCAGCAGCATCGTGGCGACGTCGACCCGGCGTTCCCGGAGCCCGGGGTCGGCCCCGTAGAGATAGCCGCCGGTCATCCGCTCGGACGCCAGGGTCAGGCTGACCGCGACGACCTCCCCGGCCAGCCGGTACTCCGTCAGGGCGGCGTCGCCGTCCCGGACCATCCGGCGGGCCGCGCGGACTAGGTGTTCCTCGAACCGGGGCCGGAGGTGTTCCACGGTCACACCCCGGCCGCGCCACTGGAGTTCATGGAGCCGCAGCAGCCGCCCGACCGCTTCCGGCACCTCGTCGGGCCCGGCGGGCACGGCCTCGATCCCCAGCGCGTCGATCTTCCGCAGCTTGGCCCGGACCCGCTGGGCGCGGGGCGTCGGCAGCCGTTCGACCAGGTCGGTGAGGGGGGCGGCGGGCAACTCCAGACAGACGGAGTCGGTGAGGGCGCCCCGGGCCCCGGTCCACCGCTCGTACAGCCGCTCGGCGGCGGCCCCGGGTCTGACCTCGCGCAGTTCGACCACGGCGTGCCGGGCGGCCCGGCGCAGCCCCCGCTCCAGCGCGTCGTACACGGCGTCGACACCCTCGGGGCCGGTGTCCGGGTCCCTGTCCGGGCCGGTGGCCGGGTCCGTGTCGGCCACGAGGACGTCGGTGTAGTCGGAGATCCCGCCGCCGAGCCCGACGAGCAGCGGCATCGGCCGGTGGACCAGCGTCAGCGGCGCGGCGGCCACCAGCCGTCCGGCGCGGCGGACGAGGACGATCCGCAGCGGCCCGCCGCCGTACGACCGCCACCAGGACTCCAGCCAGGCATGGCTCTGGAAGGGGGTGGCGGTGGAGCAGCGCCGCCGGAGGTCGTCCCACTCGTCCCGCAGCCCGGCGAACTCCCGCCCGTCCCGGCAGAGGGTGACGGTGAACCCCTCCGGAGTACCGGTACCGGCGGTACGCCCCGGACCGGCCGGGCCGGAGGCCGGGGTCCCGCTCTCCGGCCCGGTGCCTTCCGCGTCGCCCGCCCGGATCTGCCCGGCGGCCCCCCGGCGCGCCACGCCCGCCGGACCCGCCGGGCGAGCGGTCCGGCAGCATCCGGCCGCCGGTCCCGGGCCGGGCCCGGAGCGCGGCAGACAGCACTCGTCGGCGGGGCCGGACCCGGGGCCGTCCGACGGGGCGCGAAGGCCCGTCCAGTCCCCCGTCCCCCACCGGATACCGCTCGGGGCACGCCACGGCGGACCGGCCGGGCCCGGGGTCGTACGGGCCGGGCCGGGGCCGCCGGTGGCTTCGGGCATCAGACGCGCTCCAGCCCGGCGGCGGTCGCCGAGGGCGCCGCCGCGCCCTCGGTCGCGGGCCCGGGTACCGTCGCGGCGACCGGCGCCGGCACGATCACGGGAGCCGCGGTGTCGCCGGCGCCGGGGTCCGCGCGCCGGGCCCGGGGACGTACCAGCAGGACCAGACCGCCGAGCAGACCACCGGCGGCCCCGCCGACCGCGGCACCGACCCGGATCGACGGGGAGACCGTCTCGGCGGGCGGGATGGCCCGGGAGAAGCTCAGCAGCCGTACGCCGGTGTTCTCGGCGACCTGATTGCTGCTCACGAAGACGGCGTCGGAGACGGCGTTGGCGATGTCGGCGGCCTCGCCGCGCCGGTCGGACGTACCGGTGATCGCGATCATCGGCGAGTCCGGGGAGGTCTCCGTACGGACCCGGTCGCGCAGTTCGGCGGCGGGCATCCCGGCGGCCACCCGGGCGTAGGCGATCGTGGAGTCGCTGGTGGCGACCCGTCCGTACGCCTGGGCGAAGCCGATGGCCGCGCCCGGCTGGGCGTCCTTGCCCTCGGCGACCGCGACGATGTAGCTGGTGGCCGCGTACTGGGGGGTGGCCAGCGCGCCGTACGCGCCACCGGCCAGCGCGCCGGTGACGGCGAGGGCGGGCAGCGGCCACCAGACGGGGAGCCTTCGACCGGTCGGCTTCGTACGGGCCGCCGCGCGCCGCTCGCGCCGCGACGGGCGGGACGGCTTCTCCGGCCCGTCCCGACCCGGCTCGTCCCGATCCAGCTCGTTTCGACCGGGCTCGTCGGGCCGTTCGGACGTCCCGTCCTTCGCCGCCTTTCCGTCCTTCACCGGCTTTCCGGGCTCCTCGGCCTTCCCGGATCGCTCCGGCTTCCCGTCCCCCTTGTCCGGCTGCTCGGACCGGGGCTCCCGGGGCTCTTGGGACTTCCTCATCGCTGGACTCTCCCGATCGGATCGTGTTGGTGGGACTGCTGTCGCGGACGGTGCTCGTGCGAACGGCCTGAATCGGCACCGGCATCGGCACCGGCATCGGCACCGGTGTCGGCGCCGAGCAGACGGTCGTAGAGGGCGGCGACGCGTTCGGCGGTCCGCCGGATGTCGTAACGGCCGACGCCCGGCGCCGGTACGCGCCCCGGCGGCGGGCCCGCCTTCGCGTCCCGTACGGCCGCGATCAGTCCGGCGTCGTCCGTACCGACCCGGCGCGCGCCCGGCACCTCGGCGGGCGGCAGATCGGCGACGGCGGGACAGGCCCGGTACACCACCGGCAGCCCGGCGGCCAGCGCCTCCACCACCGCCAGCCCGAACGCCTCGTCCCGGGACGGAGAGACGAACAGATCGAGCGCCCCGAGCACCCCGGGCACGGTGAGCCCCGGCGCCTCGCCCGCGAAGACCCCGCAGTCGCCCGGCAGCCGGACCCGGTCCGCCACGCCCAGTCCGGCGGCGAGCCGTACCAGCCGGGCGCGTTCGGGCCCCTCGCCCGCGATCAGGGCGACCGTGCCGGGGACGGCGGCGACCGCCCGGATCAGCGAGTCGAAGCGCTTGCCGGGGACGAGCCGGCCGACGCCGCCGATCACGTACGCCTCCGGGGCGATCCCGAGCCGGGCCCGTACCGCCGCCCGGGCCGCCGGGTCGGACCGGAACAGCGCCGCGTCGATCCCGTTGGGGACCGTCTCGATCCGCGACGGCGGTACGCCCCACTCCGCGAGCCGGACCGCGACGGTCTCCGAGACCGCGACCGTGGCGCCGCCGAGGCGTTCCGCACCGAGGTAGAGCGCGCGGACGCCCCGGGTGAGGGCGCGGCCCTCGATCGCGTCGGCGCCCAGGGAGTGCTCGGTGGCGACGACCGCGCGGACCCCGGCCGCCCGGGCCGCGAGCCTGCCGTAGACACAGGCCCGGTAGAGATGGGTGTGGACGAGGTCGTAGCCGCCCCGGCGGATCAGCCGGACCAGCCGGGGCAGCGCGGCCACGTCGCGGTTGCCGCGCATCCGGAGGTCCGTGACGCGGACCCCGTCGGCCCGGAGACCGGCCGCGACCGGGCCCGGTTCGGTGAGGGTCACCACGTCGCAGGCGTACGGCAGATGGCGGAGCAGCAGCCGCAGCTGCTGCTCGGCGCCGCCGGTGCCGAGGCCCGTGATGATCTGGAGCACCCGGGGCCGCGCGGCGCTCACCGCAGCCCCGTCCGGTGGCCGATCCGCTTGGCCCAGAGCCGGGCCGAGCGGTCGGCCTGGCTGATGTGCGTACGGGCCAGGGCGTACGGGCCGCCGAGCCCGGCGGGCGGGCGGATGGCGCAGCCGTACGCGTACCCGGCGGCCCGGACCGCCGCCGCGACCCGGCCGTCGACCGTGCCGTACGGATAGCAGAAGCCCTCGGGGGCGCGGCCGGTCAGCTCGGACAGCCAGGCCCGGCTGCGGGTGGTCTCGTCGCGCAGCGCCTGACCGTCGAGCCGGGTCAGGTCGACGTGGTAGAGCCCGTGGGAGGCGATCTCGGTACCGGCGGCGGCGGCGGTACGGATATCGGCCTCGTCGACCAGGGGGCGGCGCGGGCCGTCCGGGTCCCAGGCGTTGTCGCCGCCGAGTCTGCCGGGCAGGACGAAGAGGGTCGCGGTGCAGCCGTGGCGGCGGAGCACGGGGAGCGCGGCGGCGGCGAAGTCGGCGTAGCCGTCGTCGAAGGTGAGACCGACGAGGCCCCGGCCGCGGCCCTCCGCGCGGGCCCGCAGCAGGGTCGCGACGGACACCCCGGTCAGGCCCCGGGCCGCCAGCCACCGGAGCTGGAGGTCGAGCCGGTCGGGTGCGACGGTGATGCCGTACGGGTCATGGGCCGGGTCGGCGACCGAGTGGTACATCAGGATCCACGGCGGCCCGGCGGCGGGCCGTTCGGGTCCGGCGTCCCGGCGCGGGGACTGCGTCCTGGTCCCGTCCGGGTGCGACGGCCGGGTGCCGTGCGCGCAGGCCCCCGCGCCCCTGAGGGCCCGCCCGTTGGGCCCCTTCGCAGGCGCGGACGGGGGGCACGGGGGTTCCGCCCGGAGCCGGAGGGACGCGGGGAGGAACCGTACGACCCGCCACGGGCGGCCCGCCGCCCGGTGGCGGGCCTGCTCGGCGGACGGGACCGGGCGGGCGGCGATCGTCTGGTGGCGCGACGGCGGCGCCGTGTCAGCTGACATGTCGGGCGATCCTCTGTCGGGTGAGAGCCAGCAGATGGACGACTTCGGGGGCTCGGACCGCGAGCCCGGTGACGGCGAAGACGGCGGGGACGAGCAGACAGCCCACGGCCAGGCTCGGCAGCGCCGAGTCGATCGTGCCCGCGGCGAGGCGTCCGGCGGCGGCGGCGCACCCGGCGGCGAGCGCGAGCCGCCCGAGTGCCGGAGTGATCGCCCGGACCCGGATGGCGACGACCCGGGAACCGAGGCCGCGCAGCAGGAGCAGGGCGGTGGTGCTGATACCGGCCGCGTTGGCCGCGGCGATGCCGTAGACACCCCACGGGCCGACGGCCGACGCGCCGACGGCCACGGTCACCGCCAGCCCGGCGGCCATCGCGGCGGCCGGATACCAGGTGGGCCGCCCGGCGGAGAAGAACGGGCGGCACAACGCGCCGACCAGGGTGTGGCCGAGGAGCCCGGCCGCGTACACCCGCATCACGGTCGCGGTCGCCTCGGTGTCCCCGGCGTCGAAGGCGCCCCGCTGGAAGAGGACCTCGATGATCTGGGGGGCGTAGCCGAGGATCAGGGCCGTACCGAGCAGGACGACGAGGCCCGCGAGCGCGAGATCGTTCTCCACCCGGCGGCGGGCCCGGTCCCGGTCGCCCTCGGCCATGGCCTGCGCGACGGCCGGAAAGGTGACGGTGCAGAACATCAGCGACAGCACCATCGGCATCTGGGCGACCTTCTGGGCGTAGTTGAGATGCGAGATGGCGCCGCTGGGGAGGGACGAGGCGAGAAAACGCTCCACCAGGACCTGGGACTGGCGGCTGACGGCGAACAGGACGACGGGCGCCAGCAGGGCCAGCCCGAGCCGGACGCGGTCGGGGGTCTCGGGGCGCGGCCGGTCGTCATGGGCGCCGGGCCCCGTGGGCTCGCCTTCCGGCCGCGGGTCGTCCGGGGCCGCTCGCGCGGTCACCCGCGCCCCCGGGGGCTCCGCCGGGACGCCCTTGCGGGGGTGGGGGAACGACGGGCGGGGGGACGCGGCGCGGCGGGGGGTGACGCGGCGGGCGAAGGACGGGAGCTGGACCAGGATCATCAGCGCGCCGCCGAGCGCGACCCCGGCCGCCGCCGCGCGGACCCCCCACAGCGAGTGCAGGGCGAGGGTGGCCGCGATGATCCCCGCGTTGTACGCGACGTAGACCCCGGCGGGCGGTACGAAGCTGCCGTGGGCCCGCAGCGCCGCGCTGAAGTACCCGGCGACGCCGAACGTCAGCACCGTCAGGGCCGTCAGCCGGGTGCAGTCGACCGCCAGCTGCGGATCGGCGAACCCGGGGGCGAGCGCGGCGACGAACTGCGGGGCGAAGGCCACCAGGAGCAGGGTCGCGGCGGCGAGTACGGCGAACAGCCGGGGGAAGGTGTGGCGGACGAGTTCGCGTACCGGATCCTCCGGGCCCGGTACGGGGAGCGCCCCCGCGCCCGGACCGGCGGCCGTACGCCGGGCCAGGGCATGGCTGAACGCGGGTACGAGCAGCAGCGCCATCGCGTCCTCGATCAGCAGGGTCGCCGCCATCTCGGGCACGGTCCAGGAGATGAGGAAGGCGTCGCTCTCGACGCTCGCGCCGTAGATCCGGGCGATCGTCTGGTCGCGGACCAGGCCCAGCAGCGCGCCCGCCAGGGTCAGTCCGGCGGTGACGGCGGCGGCCCTGGCGAGGGCGTTGCCGAGCCGGGAGGGCTCGGTCCGGGCGGTGGACGTACCGTCGCGGGTATCCACGCCCGTCATCCGGCCGTCCCGGCCGCGGACGCCCCGGCGGGCGACGGCGGTACGGAGCACGCCGCCCCGGACGCCGCCGTACGGTCGCCCCCGCCCGGCTGCGGCACCCGCGCGCCGCCAGGACCGGTGCCCGGACCCGCCGCTCCCCCGCCGCCACCCGTGACCGCCGGTTCCGGCTCGCCCAGCGGGGCCAGCGCCCACCGGGCCGCCAGGCCGAACACGATGCCGGTGAGGACCGTGGAGGGGCCGCCGATGTCCGCGTAGAGGAAGTCCACCGTCTGCCAGAGCGTCAGCGCCACCGCCGCCAGGCCGCAGTCCAGCGCGCCGCGCCGGGCCACCAGCCGGCGGACGCCGCCGACCAGCAGGGCGGCCCAGCTGCCTGCGAAGGCCGTCGCCCCGATCAGGCCCTGCTCGCTCAGGACGAGGAGGTACATGTTGTGCGGGGAGAGCAGCGGCTGGCGCAGGAACTCCCGGCCCGCGCCCGCCGTGTCGCTGCCCGACGAGAGACCGATCCCGGCGTGGGAGTCGCGGTGGTCGGGGAAGCCCTTGAGGCCGACGCCGGTGAGCGGGCGCTCCCGCCACATGCTCCCGGCCGCCGCCCACATGGTGTACCGGTCGGTGACCGAGCGGTCCGGGGTGTCCGTGACGCGGGTGATGCTGTCGAGCCGGTCGCCGATCATCGCGGAGCCGACCCCGAGGCCGCCGACCAGGACGACGGTCGCGGCGGCGGTGACCGCGAGCACGGTCAGGGCCCGCCGCACCCCGGCGAGCAGCAGCATCGCCAGCGCCGCGACGGCGGTGGCGATCCACGCGCCGCGGCTGAAGGAGAGCCCGAGGGGGACGACGAGGAGGACCGCGGCGCCCGCGGCGGCCGGGCGGAGCCGGACCGGGGCGCCCGGGGGCGTCCGCAGGGCGAGGGCGGCGGCGGCGAGGAGCCCGTAGGCGACCACCGTGGCCATGCCCATGACGTCGGTGGGGCCGAAGGTGCCGACGGCCCGGACGTCCTCGCCCATATAGGAGGCGCCGGTGCCGGTGGCGTACTGGTGGACCCCGATCGCGCCCTGGACCAGGGCCAGGACGACCAGCGCGCCGGTGACCGCGCGGAAGTCGCGGGCGTCGCGGACCAGCAGGACGACGGCGGCCGGGACGAGGACGAAGACCTGGAGGTAGCGGACGAAGCCGGGCAGCGCGGCGGTCGGGTCGACGGCGGTGACGGTGGCGACGGCGATCGCCGCGGCGGGCGCGCCGACGACGAACGCGGCGGTACGGCTCAGGGGCCTGGCCCTAGTCCGCAGCACCCGGGCCAGACAGCAGACGACCAGGACACCGGAGGCGATGTCGGCGGGTCCGACGCCCCCGCCGCCGGAGGCGCCCGAGGGCAGCGGAACGGCGAGCAGGAGGACCGTCACGATCAGTGGCAGCAGCTCCCACGGAATCGGCCTCGGGCCCGGGGTCGGTCCGTCGGCGCGGCGCGGTCGGGGCAGGGCCCACGGGGCGGCCATGATCAGCTGCCTCCGAGCCGGAACAGGGAGACGGCGGTCCGCGCCATGATGCAGAGGTCCTGCCAGGGCGACCAGGTCTCGATGTAGTGGTTGTCGAAGCGGGCCCGCTCCTCGATGGAGGTGTCGCCGCGCAGTCCGTGGATCTGGGCGAGGCCGGTGAGTCCGACGGGCATCCGGTGGCGGGCCGCGTAGCCGGGATACAGATGGCTGAACCGGCCGACGTAGTAGGGGCGCTCGGGCCGCGGCCCGACCAGGCTCATATCGCCGCGGACCACGTTCCACAGCTGCGGGAGTTCGTCGAGGGACGTCCGGCGGAGCAGACTGCCGGTGGCGTTCAGCCGGTGGTCGAAGGCGATGTTCCAGCAGGTGGCGGACTCGTGTTCGTCGGCGGGCGCGAGGGTACGGAACTTCAGCAGGGTGAAGGGCCGGCCGTCGAGGCCGATCCGCTCCTGACGGAAGATCACCCCGGGGCCGCCGGTGAGGCGTACGGCGAGGGCGCAGGCGGCGAGCACGGGCGCGGCGGCCAGCAGCGCCAGACCGGCGAGGACGGTGTCGATGACGCGTTTCACGGCCCGGGCCACGGGCCGGTGGAGCCCGCCGCGCAGGGGCTGGACGGCGAAGCCCCACAGATGGTCGGGTCCGGCGGCGCGGCGCCACAGGTTGCCCCCGGCGGCGCCGCCGTCGATCAGCCACTGCCGGACGCCGTGGGCGGCGAGCAGGGCGACGAGGGCGGAGGATTCGTGGTCGGCGCCGGGCTGCTCGGTGAAGACGGCGTCGCGGACGGCGTTCTGGACGACGGCCCGGCGGACGTCCTCGGCGGTGGTCAGCAGCGGCAGGGCGGGGCCGCCGGTCCGTTCGGGGTGGTCGCCGCCGAACGCCGGGACGGGCACTCCGCCGGGCGCCGGGACGGGCGCGAGGGGCTGCCCGGCGGGCTGCGCGGCGCCGACCAGGCCGACCGGCCGCATCCCGTAGCCGGGGTGTTCGGCGAGGGCGGCGGTGACCCGGGGGGCGAACGGGCCGGTGCCGACGACGAGTACGGAGCGGGGGCGGCGTGCCCCGGCCCGGCGGCGGGCCTCGTACAGCAGGGCGCGGGCGGTACAGCACAGCACGGCCTGGACGGCGGCGGCGAGCAGCAGCGCGCCCCAGCCGAGGGCGCGTTCGGGGGCGTAGGAGGCGGCGGTCTCGTTGAGGACCAGCCACTGGAGGAGGGCGAGCAGGGCCAGGTTCGGGAGTTCGGCGAGGGCGGACGGGGAGAGCCGGGGCCGGTACAGGCCGCGGCAGGCGTGGACGGCGGGCTGGAGCAGTACGGCCGCGGCGACCCCGGCCGCGGGCCACGGCGGCGACGGCGCCAGCAGCGGGGTCAGGGCGAGGGCGGCGGCGTCGGCGGCGAACAGGCCCGCCCCGGGGCCGAGTCCGGTTCCGGTACGCCGCCGGACGGCCCGGCTCGCCGCGCGGTGCCGGTGCCGGGCGGCGCGGCGCGGCGGGCGCAGGGCCGCGGTGACCGCCGTGGGCACCGCGGGCGCCGGGACGGCCCGGTGGTGGTGGGGTGCGGGGGCGCTCTCCGTCGTCATCGCCTGGTGCGCTTCCTCGTCGAAGTGGGGGGCGAGTTGAGCAGGTCCTGGTAGAGGCCGGTGACGGCGGCGGCCGTCCGGCGGACGTCGCCGGTCGCCCGGGTGTGGTCCCGGGCCTCCCGGCCGAGGCGGTCCCGCAGCCCCGGATCCGCCAGCAGGGCGCCGAGCGCGGCGGCGAGGGCCCGGGGATCCTCCGGCGGTACGAGGGCGTGGGCGTCGTGGCCGGGCGGCAGGCTCTCCCGGGCGCCGCTGACATCGGTCACCACCACGGGCCGGCCGCAGGCCATGGCCTCCAGCGGGGCGAGGGCCATGCCCTCCCAGCGGGACGGGAGGACGACGACGTCGGCGGCGCGCAGCCAGGGCCGGATGTCGCGGATGGCGCCCGCGAAGCGGACCCCGGGCGGGGCGAGCCGGGTGAGCGCGGCCCGGTCGGGGCCGTCGCCGACGAGGACGAGCCGGGCCTCGGGGGCGGCGGCCCTGACCTCGGGCCAGGCGGCCAGCAGGACGTCCTGGCCCTTCTGGCGGCAGAGCCGGCCGACGCAGAGGACGACGGGCGCGCCGTCGGGGACGCCGGTGAGTTCGGGCAGTCCGGCACGCTGCCGCCGCCGGTCCCGGCCCGCCGTACCGCCGTTCGTACCGTCGCCGTGGCCGGTGTTCCTACTGTCGTCGTGGCCGGTGTCCGTACCGTCGCCGTGGCCGGTGTTCCTACTGTCGCCGTGGCCGGTGGGCGGCTCGCCCGGGCCGAAGTGGCCGAGGTCGACGCCGTTGCGGATGACGGCCCAGCGGGCGGCGATCCCGGCGTTCTCCCCGGCCCGCCGCTCGGTCTCGCTGACACAGAGCGTCCGGGTCGACCAGCGGGTGCCGTACCGCTCCCAGACCCGGGACAGTTCGGCGGCCCTGCCCTCGACGGCGTCGAACGACCAGGCGTGCGGCTGGAAGACGGTCGGCACCCGGCCGCGGACCGCGAGCCGGGCGACGAGCCCCGCCTTGGCGCTGTGGGCGTGGACGAGGTCGGGGCGGCTGCGGCGGATCAGCCGGGCGGCGGTCCACAGCTCCCGGGGCAGACCGGGCCCGGGGGCCCGGGCGGCGGGCCAGTCGTGGACCCGGGCCCCGGCCTCGGCGGCGCGCTCGGCGAGTTCGCCGCCCGGCGGGCAGGCGACCTCGGCCCGCAGCCCGTCGGCGATCTGCGCCCGGACGAGGTCGGTGACCACGCGGGCGACTCCCCCTTCCACCGGCTGCACCAGATGGAGGACGGTCAGTGGGCTCGGCTCGGTCCGGGTTCTGTACGGCACGTGCGGCTCTCTTGGTACGAGGGGTGGATCAGGCTCGGGGCGAGCAGCACCGCGGGGGACGTCAGCGGCGGGTGTCTGCCTGTACGAAGAGAACGCCGAGGGAGTATCCGAGGTTTTCGGTCTCGAAGCGGAAACTCAAACTGGTGACCCCGGACACCAGTGCGGCACCGATGTCGAAGACATCGGAGTCGTAGCCGAGGGTGTTCTTATGGGCGGGTTGTCTGACGATCGCGGTTCCGGGCCCCGTGATGGTGGAGTTCATCAGGTCCCCGGCCGGGTTGTCGGTGTTTTCGAGTTCGAAGGTCTTTCCGGTATTCGTACGAATGCGGGCCCGGTCGCCGGTCACCCCGCGGTCCCCGTCGTATCCCGCGATACCCGCGATTCCCTTCGCCCCGGCCGGTACCCGGAGCCCGTCGAGGGTGATCTCGTACGAGGGGTGTTCGGCGTTCAGGGTCTGGAAGCCGTCCCAGAGGGAGAGGTGGCGGAGCGGCTCCGCCGGGTCCTCGTAGGCGACGGCGAGGGTCCAGCCGCCCCAGGCGCCGGTCTTCGAGTGGCCCATGGCGACATTGATCTGGGCCACGGTCCACAGTCCGGCCCCGGACTGCCGGACCAGCGGGGTGATGTCGGCGGACGCCTGGAAGGCGTCGGCGCCGTCGGCGTCCCGGTGCGCGATGGTGGTGTCGGCGAGGACCTCTTTGTAGCGCCCGCCGGGTTCGGCGACGAGCACCCGGCCGTTGTCCTCCGGCGGCTTCTGCTCGCCGACCCGCAGGTTGCCGCCCCAGTACAGCCGGGCGTAGCTGACCTCGGCACCGGCCGGGAGCGCCAGCCGGGCCCGGCTGGAGTTGTACGTGTTGGGGTCGTCGTCCTCGTCCGTGTAGAACATCTCGTAGTCGCCGTTGACCCCCCGGCCGCCGCCCTGGGCGGTGGCGCAGGGCGCCGCCCCGGTGGTCTCGGGGGTCCGGCAGGTGATGGCCGCGTTGGCGGTCCGGACGATCCCCCCGTGCTGGACGGCGTGGTAGCGCTGGACGAAGGGGATCCGGGGCGACTCGGGCTGGTCCGAGACCCCGGCGGCGCCCACCCCCTGGGCGGCGAGCCCGAGCAGGGCCGCGGCCGTCAGCAGGAGTACGGCCCCGCGGGCGCCACGGCCCGCGACAACCGGCGCGTTCGACATGGGGTGCCTCTCCCACTCGGTCAACCCGACAAAAACAGGAATTGGCACTTTGGCAGATGAACCGTCGGTAATCACGCCGGACGCGCCTGTATTACCGGCTCGGCAACGTACGGACCACCCGAAAGAGACTTTCGAGTGATCAGGCGCATCCTTTTCCGGGGCCGCTCGTTATGACGCTTTCGGTTTCCCGGCCGGGAACGGGCGATAACCCCCGGGCCCGGGTCTCGTTGTCCAGGGCGGAGGCGGCGAACTCCGCCGCCGGAGAAAGGGATGCGAAAAGATGAAGTATGCGAGGGTGGCCGCGCTCGTCGTCGGTTCGGTGGCCGCGGTCGGCGCGGCGGGGCCCGCGATGGCCGCGACCGCGACTCCGTCGGCCATGCCCCCGATGAGCCTCAACGGCGGTCTCAACCAGATCGTGAGCGAGACGCCGCTGCTCAACGGCGGCAGCGGGAACGCGGTCAGGGACGTCGCGGACACGGCGATGCAGCTCAACAGCTTTAAGGGCCAGGCGCCCGAGAAGGTGCTGCAGACGGCGGCCGGGGCCACGCCGATGCTGGGCGGGATCAGCCTCGGCAACTGACGGCCGACCGCTCGCCGGGGCGCTGTCCCGGGGCCGTACGGGCGGCTCCGGGGCGGCGCCCCGGTCCGTCCCGGCCCGGTGGTACGGGGCGAACGGAAAAGTAAAAAAGGGTGGTGCCCCCGGCGGGAAGCCGGGGGCACCACCCGTATCGCCGACGCGGTACGTCAGCCGTTGATGCAGGTGTTGCCGAAGGCCGGGTTGAGCAGCCCGATGACGTTGATCGAGTTGCCGCAGACGTTGACCGGCACGTGGACCGGGACCTGCACCACGTTCCCGGACAGGACGCCCGGGGAGTTCGCGGCGGCGCCGTTCGCGTTGCTGCTGGCGAACGCGCTACCAGCGGCGGCACCGGCGGCGAGACCGGCGGTGGCGAGCACCACGGCGGCCTTCTTGGCAGTCTTCATGGGATATAGGTCCTTCTGTTCGAATTTCTGCGTTATGCCCCGCGTGAAGGGCTCACACAGATCGAAACGGCCGATGCCCGGCGGAGACACGGGCGACACCTCGGGGGACCCCCGTTCGGCCCAACGGAGCCGGGGACCGGCGGAGTTCCGCGTCAGCGCCCCGGCACCGGGTGAGCCGTTGGGGTGAACCGGGAGAACCAAACTTCGGGGGGCCCTGTTGTCAGAGCGCTCCGGTAGTGGGCATCCACGACACAGAAGGACGGAACATGCTCAAGAAGGTTATGGCGACTGCGGCGGTCTCCCTCTCCGTGGTCGGCGCGGGCGCCACGCAGGCTATGGCCATCGGCGATCACGAGGGCACCACCTCGGTCAGCGGCAACAACGCGTCGCAGAGCTACGGCAACTCCGAGACCTACGGCGACATGAGCCCCCAGCTCGGCCTGGTCCAGGGTTCCCTCAACAAGCCCTGTGTCGGTCTGCCGCTCAAGGCCAACGCCGGTTCTCTCGTGGGCATTCTGGTGCCGGTCGCCGTCCAGGACATCCCGATCCTGTCGGCCCCGCAGAACCAGCAGTGCACCGAGAACTCGACGCAGGCCAAGGGCGACGAGCCGCTGTCGCACATCCTCAGCAACATCCCGGTCCTCTCGGGCAACGGCGTGGCCAACAGCTGACGCCCGCCCCCGACGCGGCACGGAAACCCCCGGCATCCTCGCGGTGCCGGGGGTTTCCCCCTTTTTCCCCACCCACCGACCCCGACCGCCCATGGGTGCACGGATGCTTTCCGCAAGCCGGATTCCCGGACTCCGGCCCGAAATCCCATCCGGAATCCGGTCGCGGTCGCCCGGATTCCGGACGTATGCCCTCCGGCCGCTCCACCCCGATTCCGCCCCCTTCCGCCTCCGCGCCTTCCGGGGCGTACGGGATCCCGGCGACCGGACCCCCGAGCCGCGCGGAATCGATTCATCGAAAACTCTCCGCCGAATGCCTCATCCTTTCGACGGAAATCACTCGGCGGAGCTTCACCCGGCAAACGGGTGAAACGATGGCCGCCCGCCCCCGTCGCGGTGCTTGAATATCCGCGCGGACCGTGGAATCGGATCCGTGCCGGATGTCTGTCTCCAGCCGGCGGCGCATTGCGTCGTGGGGCAGTCGTGCTTCCAGTTGGCCTGGCACATCCGGAGAAGCGCCACGCTCCGCCGCCGTCGGAGGAGGGCCGCCCCGGCGATCCTCCTCCGATTAATCCGGGCGTCGACCATTCGGCCGCCCTCAGGCTTTCGGGTGAAGGCGCGGAACCAAACGGATCGAGGGCAGTTGATCAGTCTGCTCCACGATCGATCGTCATAGCGAAAAGGGAACATCAAGTGATCAAGAAGATTCTGGCTACCGCTGCGGTCACCGCTTCGATGGTGGGCGCCGGCGCCACGATGGCCGCTCCGGCCATGGCCATCGGCAACGACTCGGGCACCACGTCCTTCAGCGGCAACGGCGCCTCGCAGACCTACGGCAACTCCGCCACCCACGGTGACATGAGCCCGCAGATGGCGCTCGTCCAGGGGTCGCTGAACAAGCCCTGCATCGGCCTGCCGGCGAAGGTCAACGCCGGTTCCCTGATCGGTGTCATCCCGATCGCCGTCCAGGACGTCCCGATCCTGTCGGCCCCGCAGAACCAGCAGTGCACCGAGAACTCGACGCAGGCCAAGGGCGACGAGCCGCTGTCGCACATCCTCAGCAACATCCCGGTCCTCTCGGGCAACGGCGCCGGCAACAACTGAGCCGACCGACCCGCGAGTGGTGCCCCCGAGCGCTCGGCGCCCGGGGGCATCCCCCTTTTCCGGGTCCGGACCCTCGCATACGAGTGACTTTTCCCCCGGCCGCTATAGCCGAGGTTTCCGGACGGGAACGCAATCGTTACAAGATCTGCGGGGGCGCCATGGAACAGGGAACTGTCGGCGCGGCGCACGAGAGTCGTGCCCGCGTTCGGCACCACCGCTGAAAGGATCGACACAATGAAGCACAAGAAGGCTGCCGCCGCCGTCGCCGGTATTCTGCTGGCGCTCAGCTCCGCGGCTCCGGCCATGGCCGACTCGAACGCCAATGGCGCTGCCGCCAACTCCCCCGGCGTCCTGTCCGGCAATGTGATCCAGGTTCCGGTACACGTTCCCATCAATGTCTGCGGTAACACCGTGAACATCATCGCGCTGCTGAACCCGACCGCGGGCAACATCTGCGCCAACGGCTGACACCCGCGCCGGCCGATCGCCGTACCGCCTTCTCCGGGGTTACCCGGGTGGCGTGCGGTGTCGCTCAGTGTCGTTCGGTGTGTATGCCACAGGAAGGGCTCCCGGGCTTCCCGCCCGGGAGCCCTTCCTGGCGCCGGGGAGACGGTCGCGACGTGGGCTAAAACACTCGGCGATCTTCGACCGGCCACCGTAAGCTCCGCTCATGCAGGTGATCCAGTCGACGAAGCTCGCCAATGTCTGTTACGAGATCCGCGGTCCGGTGCTGGAGGAGGCGATGCGGCTGGAGGCAGCCGGTCATCGCATCCTCAAGCTCAACACCGGCAACCCCGCGGCATTCGGTTTCGATTGCCCGCCGGAGATTCTGGAGGACATCCTCCGCAATCTCGGTGACGCACACGGGTACGGCGACGCGAAGGGTCTGCTCTCGGCGCGGCGCGCGGTGATGCAGCACTACCAGACCAAGGGCGTCCCGCTCGATGTCGAAGACATCTATCTGGGCAACGGGGTCTCCGAGCTGATCCAGATGTCGATGCAGGCCCTGCTCGACGACGGCGACGAGGTCCTGGTCCCGGCGCCGGACTATCCCCTCTGGACCGCCTCGGTCTCGCTGGCCGGGGGCACCGCGGTGCACTACCGCTGTGACGAGCAGTCCGACTGGATGCCCGACCTGGCGGATCTGGAGCGGAAGATCACCGACCGCACCAAGGCCATCGTGATCATCAACCCGAACAATCCGACCGGCGCGGTCTACGACGACGAGATGCTCCGGTCGCTGACCGAGATCGCCCGCCGCCACCGGCTGGTCGTCTGCTCCGACGAGATCTACGACAAGATCCTCTACGACGGCGCTACCCACACCCCGACCGCCGCGATCGCCCCGGACCTGATGGTCCTCACCTTCAACGGGCTCTCCAAGAACTACCGGGTCGCCGGATACCGCTCCGGCTGGCTGGCGGTCTGCGGCCCGAAGACACACGCGTCCTCGTATATCGAGGGTCTGACGATCCTGGCCAATATGCGGCTCTGCGCGAATATGCCGTCACAGCACGCGGTGGCCACGGCGCTCGGCGGCCGGCAGTCGATCGAGGACCTCGTCCTGCCCGGCGGCCGGATCCTGGAGCAGCGAGACGCCGCCTACGAGGCGCTGACCCGGATCCCCGGAGTGAGCTGTGTCAAGCCGAAGGGGGCGCTCTATCTCTTCCCCCGGCTCGACCCGGACGTCTACAAGATCAAGGACGACCGGCAGATGGTGCTCGATCTGCTGCGGGCCGAGAAGATCATGGTGGTGCACGGGACCGGCTTCAACTGGCCGGAACCCGACCACTTCCGGATCGTGACGCTGCCCGCCGTCAACGACCTCACCGACGCGGTGACCAGGATCGGCTCCTTCCTGGACGGCTATGGGCAGCACTGACCCCGTTCCGGCAGCTCGGAGCCCTTTTTCCGACTTCGGCGAACTTTAGACTGAATCCAAGGTAGGATGGTCTCCTGACAGTGAGCAGGAGGCCATCTTCATGTACGAGCCGATCCGCACCAGGTCTGTCCACTCGATGGCCGAAAATCCCGCGTACCCTCATCGATCGCGCGAGGAGGAGCTGGACATCCAGCTCGCCGGCCATCTCTCCGCACTGCTGGCCGTCACCGACGAGCTGGCCCTGGACTCCGCCGCCGACCGGATCGCGACCGAGGTCGCCCGGCTGCGCGGGGCACCGCCCGCCCGGCACACCGCCCTGAGCGGTACCGACCCGGCGGCGCTGCACCGCAGGGCGCACACCCTGGCGGGGCGCGCCCTGGTCGTGGCCGCGTCCCGGGCGGACACCACGGTGGCGATCCTGGCCGCCGAGCGGATGGACGCGCATGCCGCGGCCATCGACGAACTGCGCCTGGCCGTCGCCTGAGGCGTACGGCCCGGAATCCCGGGAACCGCAGGGAACCGAGACCCCGTCCCCCGTCGTGGGGGCGGGGTCCCGGCAATTGTCCACAGGCACCGGCGCGGCCCCCGGACGGCCGGTAGGGTCGGGGAAATTCTGCGGGTGTACGTGTCAGGAAGGCTGCGGCCGGGGGAGCACGCATGGCATGGGACGAGTGGGAGCAGATCAAGGCGGACGTGGCGGGGCGGAACGCGCCCGGGATGCAGCTGAACGGGGTGCCGCCGGACGACAGCGGCCCGGCGACGAGCCTGGTCACGGGCGGGGTGCAGTCCAGTCGGCAGGCATGGCTGGCGGCCGGGGAGGGCATCGGCTCCTTACGGAAGAACATCGGCACCGCGTCCGGCAAGGCGGAGACCGGGCAGACCGGTCTCGGTGACACCACCGGCTGTTTGACGGCCGCGGCCCAGCAGGAGGTCCATGCCTCCTGGAAGAAGTACACCGAGGAGGTCGGCCGCCGCTGCGGCAGCCTCCAGGGGATTCTGGAGCAGGTCGGCCGGGATCTGCTGCTGACCGATGAAGCCGTGAAGGCCGAAGTCGACAGGGTGCGGGCGGAGTTCGCGGACCGCGACGACGCCGGCGCACCGACGGGCCGGTGACGGCACCATGGACCTGAAGACCCTGAGGGCCCTGAAGCCCGCCGCGTTCGAGGGCGCCGCCGACGGCTACCGCGCCCTCGCGGATATGGCCCAGTCGGCGAAGGACCAGATCGAGAGCGGCGTGATCGCCGGAATGCGCAAGGCCGGCCTGAAGGGCGAGGCCCTGGACGCGGCGCTCGGCGAGATCCGGGAGCTGGGCAAGAACTTCCAGTACACCCAGGTCGAATGCGGTGTGATCAGTACGGCCCTCCATGGCTTCGCCTTCGACCTGGCCGCCGCCAAACAGAAGCTGGACGCGGCGCTCGCGGACGCCGAGGCCCGGAAGTTCTCGGTGAACGACGACGGGACGGTCACCTATCCGGCGGGCCCGGACAAGGTCGACGGCAAGATCCCCGAAGCGGGCTCGGTCCGGGGTCCCGAGGTCGACCACCCGGTGTCCTACGGAATCGGCCGCCAGGCCGCCTATATCGACCCCAATCCTTACGCGGGCCCCGCCTATGACATCGCGGTGCAGATCAGCAGGGCGCTGGCGGAGGCCACCGCCGCCGACGGGAAGTGGGCCCCGAAGCTGCGGGCGCTGAAGGCGGACGACGATCTGACCGTCTCGGCCCGGGACTGGACGGACACCACGGCCGACACCGGCGGGGTCCGGGAGGCGGCCGGGACGTATCTGGCGACGATCGAGGGCGCGCCGAAGGACGCCTCTCCGGCCCGGAACGCGGAGTGGTGGCGCGGTCTGACGGACGAGGAGCGGAACGCGCTGATCTCGATGAACCCGGCGGGTATCGGCGCGCTGGACGGCCTTCCGTCCGATGTCCGGGACGAGGCGAACCGTACGGTGCTGGCCCAGAAGCAGGGCGAGTACCGGTTGTCGCTGAGCCAGATCCCGCCCGCGCCGGAGAACAAGTACACCTGGATCAACGGGGGCCGCCTCCCGGTGAAGGTGCGGACGGACGAATACCAGGACTGGTACAAGAAATACGGTGAGGATCACGAGCGGCTGACCAAGGCCCTCAAGGGGATGGACCGGATCGGCGAGCGCTTCGACGACACGGGGACGCAGGGGCTGCCGCAGGCGTATCTGCTGGGCTTCAGCGCCGAAGGCGACGGGCGGGCGATCATCGCCAATGGAAATCCCGATACGGCCGACCATACGGCGGTCTACGTCCCCGGTACCGGGGCGAGCCTGGAGAAGGCCGGGGGCGACATCAGCCGGATGACGACCCTGTGGGAGGCCGCGAACACCGCGGCCAAGGGTCAGTCCGTCGCCACCATCACCTGGATCGGCTACGACGCGCCCGACCACCCCGTGAAGGACGCCCCCTTCAGTCATTACGCCAATGACGCGGCACCGGCCCTCAACCGGTTCCTCGACGGGGTCGAATCCTCCAGAACCGCCGAAGGGCCGGGGCACACCACGGTCATCGGCCACTCCTACGGCTCGACGGTGATCGGTTCCGCCGCCCGGCAGGGCGATCTCAACGCCGATGACGTGGTGGTCGCGGGCAGCCCGGGAATGCAGGTGGGCAAGGCCGAGGAGCTGGACGTGCCGAAGGGCCGGGTCTGGAATCAGGAGGCACCCGGGGACATCGTGCCCGATATCGGCGGCTTCTCCCACGGCGGCGTCCAGATCATCGGCAATCACGTGGCTTCCGGGATCGTCCCCAGCGACGGCCTGTTCGGGGCGAACCAGATGACCACGGACACCAAGGACCACAGCAACTACTGGAAGGCCGGGACCCAGTCACTGCAGAACCAGGCGGAGGTCGTCGTCGGCAACTACGGAAACGTGAAGCTTGAAGACTAGGAAACCGGTCGCGGCGCTCTCGCTGGGACTGGCACTCGCTTTGATCACGGGATGCGGTATGGGCGAATCTGACAATCCTCTGCCCTCGTCGGGTATCAGCGGCCTCGACGACGCCAGGGAGGAAACGGAACTGGTGGCCGCGGAGCTGCTCGGCCTGATCAAGATCAAGGGCGAGCAGTCCCCCGGCGGCGTCAGGATCACCGAGTGCGACAACGGAGAGGACCCCGAGAAGTACTTCCGGACGTTCCACCCGGTGAACTTCTTCCCCGAGTCCCCCGAGCAGCTGGCCGGTGTCATGGAGCGACTCAGGACAGAGCTGCCCGCTCATGGCTGGAAGGTCGTCGAGTACGGGCCCGACAGCAGCCGGAACAAGAACCTCAATCTGACGGCGGATCACGACAAGAGGAAGTTCGGCGTCAATATCGTCCACAAGGCCAAGGACGAGCGGCCGAGCATCAGCCTGTACGTGGTCTCCGGCTGCTACGAGGTGCCCGAGGGCGAGAAGGTCGAGGGCTACTGAGCCGGGACACACCTCGGCCCCCGGTGCCTGGTCGGTAGGCGCCGGGGGCCGGGGGCGGCGGACCGGGAGGACAACTCCACAGGTCAGGGCGGTGTGGTCGGCAGGACCGCCGCTCGGGGACGGACGCGTTCGTGCGCGCCCGTCCCCGGTCTCGGGGTGGGTCAGGCCAGGCGGGCCACCAGGGCGCGGTACTCGTCCCACAGCTCCTTGGGCGTGTGGTCGCCGAAGGTGTTGAGGTGCTCGGGGACCAGGGCCGCCTCCTCGCGCCAGATCTCCGGGTCGACCGTCAGCAGGAAGTCCAGGTCCTCCTCGGACAGCTCCAGCCCATCGGTGTCCAGGGCGTCGGCGGTGGGCAGTACGCCGATCGGGGTCTTCACGCCCTCGGCGCGGCCGTCGAGGCGCTCGACGATCCACTTCAGGACCCGGCTGTTCTCGCCGAAGCCGGGCCAGACGAACTCGCCCCGGTCGTTCTTGCGGAACCAGTTGACGTAGTAGATCTTCGGCAGCTTGGCCGCGTCGGCGCTCTGGCCGACCTTGATCCAGTGGGCCATGTAGTCGCCCATGTTGTAGCCGCAGAACGGCAGCATGGCGAAGGGGTCGCGGCGCAGCTCGCCGACCTTGCCCTCGGCGGCGGCGGTCTTCTCGGAGGCCACATTGGCGCCGAGGAAGACGCCGTGCTGCCAGCTGAATGACTCGGTGACCAGCGGTACGGCGGAGGCGCGGCGTCCGCCGAAGAGGATCGCCGAGATCGGTACGCCCTTGGGGTCCTCCCACTCGGGGGCGACGGTCGGGCACTGCTCGGCGGGGACGGTGAACCGGGCGTTGGGGTGCGCGGCCGGGGTGCCGGTCGCGGGCGTCCAGTCGTTGCCCTTCCAGTCGGTGAGGTGGGCCGGGGTGTGCTCGGTCATCCCCTCCCACCAGATGTCGTTGTCGTCGGTGAGGGCGACATTGGTGAAGACGGCGTTGCCCCAGAGGGTCTTCATGGCGTTGGCGTTGGTGTGCTCGCCGGTGCCGGGGGCGACGCCGAAGAAGCCCGCCTCGGGGTTGATGGCGTACAGCTGGCCGTCCTCGCCGAACCGCATCCAGGCGATGTCGTCGCCGATGGTCTCCACGGTCCAGCCGGGGATCGTCGGCTCCAGCATGGCGAGGTTCGTCTTGCCGCAGGCGGACGGGAAGGCGGCGGCGACGTACTTGGGGGCGCCCTGCGGCGGGGTGAGCTTGAGGATCAGCATGTGCTCGGCGAGCCAGCCCTCGTCCCGGGCCATCACTGAGGCGATCCGCAGGGCGTAGCACTTCTTGCCCAGCAGGGCGTTGCCGCCGTAGCCGGAGCCGTAGGACCAGATCTCCCGGGTCTCGGGGAAGTGCGAGATGTACTTGGTGCTGTTGCACGGCCACGGGACATCGGCCCGGCCTTCGGCGAGCGGGGCGCCGAGGGTGTGGACGGCCTTGACGAAGAAGCCGTCGGAGCCGAGTTCGTCGAGGACGGGCCGGCCCATCCGGGTCATGGTCCGCATGGAGACCGCGACGTAGGCGGAGTCGGTGATCTCGACGCCGATCGCGGAGAGCGGGGAGCCCAGCGGGCCCATGCAGAACGGGACGACGTACATGGTCCGGCCGCGCATCGAGCCGTGGAAGATGCCGTCGGCGCCGGTGAAGATCTCCTTCATCTCCGCCGGGGCCTTCCAGTGGTTGGTCGGTCCGGCGTCCTCCTCCTTCTCGGAGCAGATGAAGGTGCGGTCCTCGACCCGGGCGACGTCGGTGGGGTCGGATGCGGCGTAGTACGAGTTGGGGCGCTTGACGGGGTCGAGCTTGGTGAAGGTGCCCTTGGCCACCAGCTCCTCGCACAGGCGCTCGTACTCCGACTCGGAGCCGTCGCACCAGACGATCCGGTCGGGCCGGGTGATCGACGCGATCTCGTCGACCCAGGCGATGAGCTCCTGGTGATTGGTGGGGAGGGTGCCGAGGGCCCCGGGGCTGTGGGGGGCGTTCCCGGAGAGCACAGCGTCGCGCGCCACGATCGCTCCTTGTCGAGGGTTCTTGGTGAACTGTCTGCCCCGTGGGGGCTGCGACCCGGATGCCGTACCGCGCTCATCCGGTGCCGACCGCACTCATCTGATCATCGGGTGGCGAGTGCCCATCTGTCCAGGGGTCCTCTCACGTGAGCATCGCCACGTGTGACGATGCCCTCGCACGGGGCCCTTCCGATACCGCCATCCGGGCGGGCGTACCGGACGGAGCGGGCGCTGGCTACCATCGACTTATGACGCTTGCCGCGCCCGACGCGCCCGACGCGACCCCGGCGACCGCGATACCGTCGCCACTTCCGGTGAAGCCGAAACTGCGCGGCTGGCTGCACGCCGGAATGTTCCCGGCCGTTCTGGTCGCCGGACTCGCCCTGACCGCCTTCGCGGGCTCGCCGCGTGCCCGGCTGGCCTGCGCGATCTACACGCTGACCGCCTGCCTCCTGTTCGGCATCAGCGCCCTCTACCACCGGGGGAACTGGTCGGCGCGCGGACAGGCCGTACTGCGCCGGCTGGACCACGCCAATATCTTCCTGATCATCGCGGGCACCTATACCCCGCTGACGATGCTGCTGCTCCCGGATTCCACCGCCCGGCCCCTCCTGTGGGCGGTCTGGGCGGCGGCGGTGGCGGGGATAGCGTTCCGGGTGTTCTGGGTGGGAGCGCCCCGCTGGCTCTACACGCCCTGCTACATCGCGATGGGCTGGGTCGCGGTCTTCTTCCTCCCCGACTTCCTGCGGGCGGGCGGGATAGCGGTCCTGATCTGCGTGATCGTCGGCGGGCTCCTCTACAGCGCCGGAGGGGTGGTGTACGGGATCAAGCGGCCCAACCCGTCACCCCGCTGGTTCGGCTTCCACGAGGTCTTCCACTCCTTCACCCTGGCGGCTTTCGTCGTCCACTACGTGGGCATCTCCCTCGTCGCCTACCAGGCATAGACAGCCGGGCCCGGCGAGCCGGCCGGGAGACCGGCGCCGGGCCGCCCGTACGCGCCGGACATCCGCGCGAACCGTGACAGGGCTTCGCCCCACCGCGTGGCGGTGGGGCGAAGGGCCGACCGGCCGGGTCCCGGTGGCGGTCGGCCCGCGCGCCGACGGACGCTACGCGACCGCCGGGACCCGGGAGTCGTCCGACGCGGCCGGGTAGTCGGTGTAGCCCTCCGCCCCACCCCCGTAGACGTTCTCCGTCGGCGGCCCCGCGAGCGGGGTGCCCTGGGCGAGGCGGGCGGGCAGGTCCGGGTTCGTCATAAACAGGCGGCCGAGGGCGATCACATCCGCGTGGCCGTCCCGCACCAGCCGCGCCCCCGCGCCGGGGCTGCTCGGCACCGGACCGTTCGTATTGGCGACCAGCGTGCCCGACCAGCGCGTCCGCAGGTCCGCGACAGCTCCGTATGCACCGTTCTCCAGCACGTGCAGATAGGCCAGGCCCAGCGGGTCCAGCGCGTCGACCAGCGTGCGGTACGTGGTAGGGGCGTCGGTCTCGGCGAGCTGGTTCTCCGCGTTGTCCGGCGAGACGCGCAGCCCCACCCGGTCGGCGCCGACCGCCGCGACGACCGCCTCGACGACCTCCGTCACGAATCGCAGCCGGCCGGTGACGGAGCCGCCGTACCGGTCCGTGCGCAGGTTGGTGTTGTCCGCGATGAACTGCTGGATCAGGTAGCCGTTCGCGCCGTGGATCTCCACACCGTCGAAGCCGGCCTCGATCGCGCGACGGGCGGCGGACGCGAAGTCCCGTACGGTCTGGACGATCTCGCCGACCATCAGCTCACGCGGGGTCACATGATCGAGCAGCCCGTCCCGGGTGAAGATCCGCTGCCCTTCGATGGCGACGGCCGACGGAGCCACCGGCAGCTCGCCGGGCGGCAGCGTCAGCGGATGGGTCATCCGCCCGACGTGCCACAGCTGGGCGAAGATCGTGCCGCCCTCGGCGTGCACCGCGGCCGTCACATCCCGCCAGCGGCGCACCTGTGCGTCGCTCACCAGGCCCGGGATACCGGGACCGCCCTTGGCGAGCGCGTTGACGTACACGCCCTCCGTGATCAGCAGCCCGGCTCCGGCCCGCTGCCGGTAGTACGTCGCCGCGTGCGGGCTCGGCACCCCCGTCGCGTCGTCGGCCCGGCCGCGCGTCATCGGTGCCATCGCGATCCGGTTCGCCAAGTCGAGGCGACCCGCGCGGTACGGCTTCAGCAACTCCCGCATGTCCACTCCCTCTGCCGGTATCTCCGTGCCCCGCACCCGCCCCGCCCCGCCCCCGGCGCTCATGCGGCGCTCCGGTCGAGGGCGATGACCTCGACCTCGATCTGCCAGTCGGGCCGGGCCAGCGAGACGACCTCGACGAGGGTGTCGGCGGGGTAGGGCTCGGCCAGGAACTCGCCGCGCAGTGCGATCACATGGGGGAGGTTCGCCGCCATGTCCCGGACGAAGATGCCGACCTTGATCACATCCGCGAACGTCAGGCCGGCCGCGTCCAGTACCCGTTCGACATTCCTGAACGCCTGCCGTCCCTGCTCCAGGAATCCGCCGCCGACGGTCGCCCCCTCCTCCTCGAAGCCCGCCTGCCCGGATACGTACACCAGGCCGCCGGCCCGAACGGCCTGCGATATCCGGTACGGCGCGTACCAGTCCGGTCGGGTCGCGATCTTCTCGACGCGCCCGATGGTGGCCACGCTCTCTTCGACGCGCATATCTCTCCCCTGTGTTCCTCCGGGCAGGCAGCCCGAAAACGGACCCCACCCGACTCACGTTACGGAACGTTCCGTAACGTCAACGGACGCTAGATCACCCGGGGGCCTTTGTCAAAACGAAACGTAACGTCACGCGGGCGCTAAGGTGAGACCCATGACCCCCGACCCGAAAAGTGAACGGCGCAGCGAGCGTGCCCGCCTGGCGATCCTCGGCGCGGCCTTCGACCTGGTGAGCCGCAAGGGCTTCGCGAAGGTGACCATCGAGGCCATCGCCGCCCAAGCCGGCGTGGGCAAGCCCACGATCTACCGCTGGTGGCCCTCCAAGGGCGCGGTGGTACTGGAGGCGATGAACGAGGAACTCGGCGACGACTTCGGCTTCCCCGACACCGGTGACATCACGGCCGACCTCACGACCCAGATCACCGCGGTGAGCCAGCGGCTGATCACCGGCAGGATGAGCGAGGCGTTCAAGGGCGTCCTGGGCGAGGCCCAGAACGACCCAGCGCTGATGAAGGCGTTCCGCGAGACGATCCTGGAACCCAGCATCGCGGAGTGCCGGGCCCGGCTGGATTCCGCCGTCGCGGCCGGGGAGCTCCGCTCCGACGTGCCCACCGACGTCATGATCGACCTCCTCTACGCGCCGATCCACTACCGGCACTTCCTGGGCTTCGGCGACGACGCCGTCAGGCGCAGTGCCGAACTCGTCCAGCACGTCATGCTCGGCCTGCGGCCCCGGCCCGGCGCGGAGTGAACGGGCGGGCCCGACAGCCCGGATCACCCTCACCGCCGGACGGCCGTGGCGCACAGCGCGCCACGGCCGTCCGGCGTTTCCGCCCCGGGCGCCTTGACCTCCAAGGGATTCTGAGAGTTACTGTCATTTAACAGTGACTTTCAGATCTTCTGCGGAGGTGGCCGTCGTGGACCGGCGCTGGTGGGCCCTGGGCGCGCTCGTGACGAGCATGCTGGTACTCGGATTCGATCTGACGATCCTCAATGTCGCCCTGCCGGCGATCACCGACGATCTGGGCGCCTCCACCGGTGAGGCGCAGTGGACCGCCGACGCGTATGTCGTCGCCTTCGCCGCCCTGATGCTCCCGGCCGGGCTCGCCGGTGACCGGTTCGGCCGCCGCCGTACCCTGCTGGCCGGGCTCGGGATCTTCCTCGCGGGCTCGGTGCTCGGCGCGTTCGCGGACGATGTCGCCACCGTCATCGCGGCCCGGGCGGTGATGGGAGTCGGCGGCGCCTTCGTGATGCCGCTGGCGCTCTCCGTACTGCCCACCCTCTTCACCGAGCCCGCCGAGCGGACCAAGGCCGTCGGCGCCGTCTCGGCCGCCTCCGCGCTGGGGATGCCGCTCGGGCCGATCCTCGGCGGCTGGCTGCTGGACCACTACTGGTGGGGCTCGATCTTCCTGCTCAACGTGCCGATGGTGGCGCTCGGGATCGCCGCGTGCCTGCTGCTGCTCCCCGAGTCCCGGGACCCGGCCGCGCCCCGGGTCGACCCGGTGGCGACCGCCGCGACGGTCCTGGGGCTCGGCGCGCTGGTCTTCGGGGTGATCGAGGCGCCGGTCCGCGGCTGGGGCGATCCGCTGGTGGTCGGCGCGTTCGCGCTCGGGGCGGCGGCCGTCGCCGGACTCGTCGGCCGGGAGCGGCGTTCCGTACGGCCCATGCTGGATCTGGCGCTCCTCACCGACCGGGCCTTCCTGCTTCCGGCGCTCACCGCGACCCTGGTCACCCTGGTCGCCTCCGGGCTGCTGTTCACCCTGCCGCTCCAGTTGCAGACCGTGCTCGGGTACGACGCGCTGGGGACCGGGGTCCGGATGCTGCCGCTGATGCTCGGGCCGGTCGCGGCGGCGAAGACCGTACCGCCGCTGGCCGCGCGGTTCGGACCGTACGCCGTGATGTCGGCCGGTCTGGTGGTGCTCGCCTTCGCCGCGTTCCTCGGCAGCCGGGGCGGCCCGGACGACGGCTACGGATTCGTCGCGCTCTGGCTCTCGGTGCTCTCGCTGGGCTTCGGCTTCGCCATCGTGCCCGCCATGGACACCGCCCTCGGTTCGCTTCCCACCGATCGCGCGGGCAGCGGCTCCGGCCTGCTGCTGACGCTCCGCCAGGCGGGGGCGGCGGTCGGGGTCGCGGTCTTCGGATCGTTGCTGGCCGCCGTCTTCGCGGCCCGGCTGGACACCTCCCGGCTGCCGGAAGCGGTCGCGGGACGGGCCGAGGAGTCGGTGGTCGGGGCCCACCGGGTGGCCGCCGAACTGGGCGATCCGGGACTGGCCCGGGCCGCCGACGGAGCCTTCTCCCGGGGCATGTCCCTGACCCTGCTGGTCTGCGGGATCGCCGCACTGGCCACGGCGCTGGCGGTGGCGGCGCTCGCCCCGGCACGGAAGGGCACGGCGTCGAAGGGCACGGCCCGGGAGGACACGGCGTGGAAGGGCACGGCCCGGGAGGCGGGCCGGGAAGCGGCGTACCGGACGGCCCCGGACCCGGGCCCCGACTCGGGCCCGGACCGGAGCCCGGCGGGAGCCGATCCGGCGGGCAGGCCGGGCCTGGAGGGTCGTACGGCCGTGGATACGCCGGGGACAGATGCCCCACAATGACCCCATGACCGTCATCGCACCCGGATCCGCAGGCCGATCGTCGTCCCCCGGCGCGCGGGGGCCGTCGGCCGGGGAGCCGGACGCCCCGCCGCGGATGGGTCTGCGCGAGCGGAAGAAGCTGAAGACCCGGACCGCGATCCGTGAGGCGACGTACCGGCTGATCGCCGAACAGGGGTACGAGGCGACCACGGTCGAGCAGATCGCCCGCGCGGCCGAGGTCTCCCCCTCGACGGTCTTCCGCTACTTCCCCACCAAGGAGGACATCGTCCTCACCGACGAGTTCGATCCGGTGCTGGAGCGGCTGCTGCGGGCCAGGCCCGCCGACGAGGACCCGCTGGAGTCGCTGATGATCGTCTTCCGGGAGGGGTTCGCCGTGTTCGCCGCCGCCGACGGGGACGCGGTCGTCGAACGCACCCGGCTGATCCTGGAGGTTCCGGCGGTACGGGCCCGGATGACCGAGACCATGGCGGAGACCTCCCAGGTACTGATCAGGGCGCTCGCCGACCGCGACGGGATCGACCGGGACGATCTGCGCCCCCGGGTCTTCGCCGCCGCGGTGACGGGCGTACTGCGCGAGGCGTTGCTGGTGTGGGCCGAGCGAGGCCACGGCGGCGATCTGATGGCCGTGGTGGACGAGGCCCTCGGGCAGCTCCGCGGTGGTCTGCGGCTGCGTCCCGAGGGCCCCTCCCCCGCTCGCTAGTTCCTGTCGCGGTCAGTGCCCGCCGTGCCCCGGCGGGCTCTCCTCCTGCTGCCGGGGCTCGGGCTTCGGCTTCGACTTCGGTACGGTCCGCAGGTCGCCCTTTCCGCAGGCCCGGCCGTCCTTGTTCCGGTCCAGACCCAGCGGATCCGCCCGGCCGTTGACCTTCAACGCCCCGAAGTCCCGTTGCGCCAGCCATGCGCAGCGGGCCTCGGGGGTCGCCGCCACCGACTTCGGGAACGTCACGGGAACGCAGACACCCGGGGTCCCGTACGCCGGTTCACAGCCCGCGATCTTCGGGCTGACCGGTGCCGAGTCCCGCTTCCTCAGCTTCGGCTTGGCGGGCTTCTCCAGCGCGTCCGCGAACTCGTGGACATTCGGCGCGGGCGCGTGGCCGTGGTGCCCGCTCGCCTTCGCCGCCGCGGCGGCACCGCCGAGCTGGACCCACTTGGCGACCGACGGCACCCCGTTGGCGTCCACCGCGAAGAGCATGTACCAGCCGGGGGGCGCCAGATTGGGGTTGCTGGTGACATTGAGGTCGATCTGGTTGCCCCCGTGCACGGTCAGCGGCAGATCCACGAACCGCTGGTTGGGGTCGGAGGAGTGGGTGACCGCCGCGGGCCGGATCAGCTCCGCCTTGGCGATCGGCCGGTTGACGGTGATCCGCTGGGTGTCGCCGTAGTTCCAGCGGTTGTCCGGGACGGCGGTGATCTCCGGCCTGGCGCCCTTGAAGAGATACGGCGGGCTGTAGACGGACACGTTGTGGTTCCAGCTGTTGTTCCCCGGGTTGTCGCCCACCGACATCACCCGGCCGTCGGGCAGCAGGAACGACGACGAGTGGTAGCCGCGCGGGATCGGGTCCCTCGCCATGTTCGCCCGGTACGTATTGGTCACCGGGTCGAACATGGACGCCTCGAACACCGGGTCGGCCCGGTCGTGGAGTCCGCCGCCGGTCTCGAAGACCTTCCCGTCCGGCAGCAGTACGGCGGAGACGTACATCTTGCCCTCGGCGCCCCGTTGCGGGCGGCGGCCCTGCCCCTGGTCGACCTCGCCCTGCGGCAGCAGCGGGCCCGCCCGGTAGCGGGGGCTGGGCTCCTTGAGGTCGATGATGTCGGTGAGCCGGTTGGCGACCGGGTTGCGCTCGTTGTTGCCGCCGCCGATGGTCAGTACCCGCTGATCCTGCGCGGGCGGCAGCAGCACACTGGCCGACTGGTCGCGTTCGTCCTTGTTCTGGAGCCCCGGGACGTCGGTGATGGTGTTGCGGTCGTAGTCGTAGATCGAGGCGCCGGTGCCCGGGGTACCGTTGCCGAAGACATGGCTGCCGGAGTAGAAGAGCCGGCCGTCCTGCATGAGGATCATCGACGGGTACAGGCCCCAGTACGACCAGGTCTGGTTGACCTGGTTGATCGGCAGCCAGCGGTTCTGCGCGGCGGAGAACTTCTCCGCCGTCACATTGCCGGTGGAGTCCTCCTTCAGCCCGCCGAAGGAGATCACGTCACCGTTGCCGAGCACGGTCGCCGACGGATACCAGTGGCCGTCGTGCATGTCGTTGGTGCGGATGTACCGCTCGGTGTCCGGATCGAAGAGGTACGAGTCCTTCAGGCCCTGGTAGCCGAGCCTGCCGTCGGCCGTCGGATAGCCCTTGTTCCCGCTCATGATCAGGATCTTGCCGTCGGCGAGCTGCGCGTGACCGGCGCAGAACAGATCGGCCGGGGTGGGGATCTGCCGCCAGGAACCGTTGGCCGGGTCGTACACGGCCGAGGTGAACGTCCCCGCCGCGAAGGCCAGCGGGTCGTTGCCGGAGCCCGCGATCACCAGCACCTTGCCGTTCTTCAGCACCACCGAGTGCATCGAACGGACCGGGTTCTGGGTCGGCAGTACGTCCCAGCGGCCCCGGGCGCACTCCTCGGCCGTACCGGTACAGCCCGGTTGCGGTACCGGGACCCCGACCTCCTCCATCACATAGTCGTCGGTGGTCACGGAGCCGATCCCGTACACCGACACGCCCCAGGCGATCCGGTCGGTGCCCGGCGGGATCGCCGGGGTGCGCACCTCGGCCCGCGCGTAGGCGGTCGGGCTGGCGGGCGGGGACATCAGATCCGTCCAGTACTGCCAGCCGTTGACGGTGTCACGCCGGAAGAGGGTAACGGCGGTGTCGGGTGTGGTGCTCTTGTACCAGAGGGACAGATCGTATTGACGGCCCGGGACGACGGCCGGGGCGCAGACCGGGCTTTCGGAGATCAGCGCCTTGCGGTCGCCGGACACCCGGCGGGTCAGCGAGACCTTCATGGCGGCGGATCCGGTCCGGGCGTCGGCGACGGTCTGGTACGTGACGTCGTTGTCGCCCCAGCCCGCCTTGTGCCAGCACTCGGGCAGGCCGTCGCTACCCGGTCCCCCGGGGGTCTCGAAGCCGGGGTTGCGGATCAGATTGGGCCCGGCGGTCGCGGGCGTGGGCGAGGTGACGAGGAGCGCGGCGCTCATCGCCGCGACGGCCAGCAGCGCGGAGGCTCTGCGGCGGCGTATCGCAGGTGGCATGCGGTCCTCCTTCCCTGTTGCGTTCGGTGCTCTCGCACATCGGTGCCGTCCCGGAGGCGGCTCTCACGGGACGGGGCGGCGGCCGGGGCTCACCGGCCGCCGGGTCTGGGCGGGCCGCCGGGATCGGGAGACGGGCCGGGCGGCGGGCGGGGCGGGTTCGAAGTCGTAGGGATCTCGGGTCGCGGATCTCGGAGGTCGAGCGGATGGGTGGGCGGTACGGCGCCGGGTCCGGGGCCGTACGCCGGGCTTCGCGCCTCGGGCTCGGGGCTCGGGGCTCGGGGCTCGGGGCTCCGAAGGCGTACGGCAAATCGGTTCGGGTCGGCGCACGGCACACGGCTCAGGCGGTACGGCGGAACGCCCGGCCCTCCCCCGCCGCGTACGGCGAACCGGCGGCCGGGGCTCCGGCGGCGGAGCACCGCAGCCCGATCAGATGCCGCAGAAAGCGGATGCCTTCCTTCGGGGTGGACTTGGATTCGCCCGCGTACCGCTCCCGGAAGACGAACGGCACCTCGGCGACGGCCCGGGGCCGCAGCCGTACCGCCAGCTCCAGCAGGATCTTGTAGCCCAGCGGGCGCAGCGACCCGGTGTCGACGGCCGCGGTGACGGCGGTCCGGCGGATCGCGAAGAAGCCGCTCATCGGGTCGCTGATGCCGCGCAGGGCGCGCGGGAAGAGGGCCTTGGTGAGCAGGGTGGCGGTCCGGGAGACCGCGACGCGGTAGCCACCGGCCAGTCCCGCCCGGCTGCCGCCGGGCAGGGCGCGGCTGGCGACGACGAGATCGGCGCCCGTGGTCTCGCCGGTGGCGACCAGTTCGGGAACGAGGTCCGGCGGATGCTGGAGATCGGCGTCCATGACGACGATCCACTCGGATTCGGCGGCCCGCAGGCCCTCGACGACGGCGCCGCCGAGCCCGCCGTGGGGCGTGTCGCGGTGGATCAGGGTGACGGGGAAGGGCCGGTCACCGGCGGCGCCCCGGATCACCTCGGGGGTGTCGTCGGTGGAGTCGTCGACGAAGACCACCGCACAGGGCCGCCGGGCGGGCAGTGCTTCGCCGAGCCGGTGGAGGAGTTCACGGATGTTCCCGGACTCGTTGAAGGTGGGGACGACGACGGTGACGGCGGCGGGCACGGGTGCGGCCGGGTCCCCCGGTCCGCGTTCCGTACGCTCACCGCCGCCCGGGGCGGATTGCGGGTACGTTCCGGCGCCCGGGCCGGGTTCCGTGTGTTCGCCGGTGGTCGTACGGGGGTGGCCGGTCACAGGGCGCCTCCGGCGGTCGGCGGCCTGCCCGTACCGGGGGCGGTACCGGTGGTGCCCGCCCGGTCGTCCACCCGGCGGATCTCGATCCGGTCGTCCCCGGTGCCGTAGACCTCGACGACGGTGGAGTTGGCCAGGGCCGCCTCGACGGTGGGGAGGGTCGGCGCGTCCCGGCGGACCGTCTGGGACGAGACGACGTAGTCGATATCGCGCCAGCCGCGCGGCATGGCCTCGATCACCGCGGGGTCGAGATCGGCCTTGTAGAACCAGATGACCCCGGTGCCCGGCTCGTAGCCGTCGTGGACGAGGTCGAGCCAGAGCGCGTCGTCCACCAGGACCCGGGTGGCCGCCGGGTCGTCGATCTCGGTCTCGAACCAGGCGGCGGCGGCCCGGTAGTGCCGGTTGGCGTCCTGGGTGAGGGCGTCGTGGTTGCCCGCCGCCCAGGCGGGGACGACGGCGACGGCGACCGTCAGGGCCAGGGCGGCGACCAGGGTGCGGCGCGGATCGGGCCGGAACCGGCGCGCCGTCGTCGTACCGGCCCCGGAATCCCCGGCCTTCGTCCCGTCCACGGCGTCGGCGTCGGCGTCGGCCTCGGTGTCGGTGCTGCTGCCGGTGGTCGGCTCCGGGGACGCGGCGGCGGCCCGGCCCCGGTACAGGATCGCGTGGACGGCGCTGGCCGCCGCGCCCGCCAGGACCAGCGCCAGGAACGGCAGCGCCTGGATCACGTACATGGCGGGCAGATAGCCGTCGGGCCGGAACGCCACCAGGGTCAGGATCGCCACGGCGAGCGCCGGTCCCGCGACCGCGCGGGCGGTGACCGAACGGCGGCGTACCACCAGCAGCAGTACGGCCGCCGCGACCCCGGCGAGCGGCAGGATCGGGTCGTAGTAGAGCCACGACTCGTACGTCTTGTGGGAGCCGGAGCCCGCGTCGAGGATGAATCCGGAGCCGGGGCGGCTGAGCTGGTAATGGATGCCGTCGAAGAGGGAGACGTGGTTCCCGCTGGCGTACAGCTCGTTGTTGAGGAGCGCGTACAGCGGATAGGAGAGACCGACCAGCGCGCAGGACGTGATGGCCCCGGTCACCACGAACTTACGGGTCTGGCGGTGACTGTGGGTCCAGAGCGTCACCAGCAGGGCGGGCAGGACGAGCAGCATCGTCTCCTTGGAGAGTACGGAGACGGCGCCCGCGAGCCCGGCGGCGAACTGGTGCCACAGATGGCGGCTCGGGGACGCCGCGAGGCAGAACGCCAGCAGCATCCACAGCACGGCGATGTTGTCGAGGAACAGCTCCCGCTGGAAGTGGACCGACAGCGGGGAGAGGCCGAAGGCGGCCATGGCGACCCCGGCGGCCCAGCGGGGCAGGAAGAGACGCCGGGCGAGGACATAGACCAGTACGGCGCTGATGGCGCTGATCAGCAGCATCGTGTACCGCATGGTCGCCACGTTCATCGACTCGGGCGAGAACAGGGCCGGGAGATAGGTGAGTCCGGCGATCTGGAGCCAGCCGAGGGGCGGATGGTCGTACCAGTAGGTGTAGTGGGCCAGGCCCTCGCCTTGCTGGACGGCCCATGCCTGGGAGAGATAGGTGCCCTCGTCGTCGGAGAGGGCGGGAAAGCCGGTGATGTTCCAGCCCTGGACGAGGACGATCACCACCAGCAGACCGAGGCAGACGGCGAGGTCGGGGCGGGAGGAGCGGAAGCGTATGACGGGTCTGGGCTCGGTCCGTAACCGGGCGGTACGGGTGGTCCGGGCGGCGGGCGCGACAGGCACCACAGGCGGCACGGACTCGGCCGCGATCGCGGTCTTGGCCTCGGCCGTAGTCGCAGTTTTGGCACCGGCCTTGGTCCCGGTCCCGGCCTCGGTCTTGGCCCCGGGGGCGGTCGTGGTCGCCGTCGCCGTCGCGGTCCGGGTGGTGGCCCGCGCGGTCCGCCGGGCCGTCCGGCCGGGGCCGGACTGGTCCGGTGCCGTGTCGTCCGGAGTCGTCTCGTCGGGGCTGGGGAGGGTCGTGGTCACCGGCGGGCGTCCTCTCGGGTCTCGGCACCGGCGGCCGTCACAGCGGCAGCGGCGGGCGCGGGGTGCGCGGTGGGCGCGGTGGGCGCGGCTTCGGTGAGATGGGCGCCGATATGGCTGGTCAGCTCCCATTCGTTACGGCCCCGCTGCTCCCGCCAGACGGCCCGCAGCGCCGCACCGGCCAGCAGGATCTGGTAGAAGGGGCCGCCGACGACGAGCTTGAGGTAGTGCACGAACCGGACCCGGAGCCCGTACTGCCTGCCGAAGTCATGGAGTCCGACCACCTCGAAGATGAAGGTCATCACGGCGGTGACGGCGGGCAGGAAGGAGACCATCGCGGCACCGACGGAGACGTCGAAGAAGAGCGCGATGGCGACGTTCAGTGGAATGATCACGCCGGTGAACGCCTGTAGGAAGGGCGTCATCAGGGTGTAGCGGGCGAGGGCCCGCTGTCTGCGGCCCGGGAGCTGCTTCCAGTCCTTCTTCCGGTAGACCTGGAGGAATCCCTGGTTCCAGCGGGTGCGCTGCTTGAGCAGGCTCATCAGGGTGTCGGGGGTCTCCTCGCGGGTGACCATGTCGCTGTCGTAGGCGACGACGACCTTCTTGCCCACGGAGGAGAGGCGTACGCCCAGGTCGCAGTCCTCGGCCAGGCAGTCGGGATCCCAGCCGTCGGCCTCCCGCAGGACCTCGGTCCGGACGAAGACGGTATTGCCGCCGAGCGGGATGAAGCCCTTCTCGGCATGGAGATGGAGCCTGCTGCGGAACCAGAAGAAGTACTCCAGGCAGTTGCGCAGGCTGTACCAGCTGGAGTGGAAGTTGATCAGCTGGACGCCGCCCTGGACGACATCGGCGCCGGTGGTGGTGAAGGCGTGGTCGACATGGGCGAGGAGTTCGGGGTGGACCTGGTCCTCCGCGTCGAAGACGCCCACGATGTCGCCCCGGCAGTGCGGCAGGGCGGTGTTCAGCGCCTTCGGCTTGTTCTTCTTCTCATGGGTGTCGGTGATCACCCGGACTCGCAGCGGATCGCGTTCGGCGGCGCGTACCGCGACGGCGGTGGTCTCCGGATCGTCGTGGCCGACGATCACGATGATCTCGTAGTTGCTGTGGGTCGACTCCAGCAGCCGTTCGATGGTGTGCTGGAGAACCGCCTGTTCGTGCCGGGCGGGCAGCAGGAGGGAGAAGGAGAGCCCGACCTCGCCTTCCGGCCGGTCGAAGCTGGTGGAGGCCAGTATCTCCGGGGTACGCCAGGCGTGCATCTGCCACCAGAGCGTGAAGACCGCCATCCCGAACAGGGCCAGTGATACGGCCACGACGAACACCGATAAGAGCACGAAGTCCCCCCTTGGAACCCCCTGCGCGCACGGCGTACAGGACCCCCCTGCCAGCGAACGCGCCGATGACACCGGGGGAGTCCGCACACTCCCCTATGTACGCCCCCGGCTACCCATGGTTGTTGCTAAGCGGACCCTAATGGCGGAATGTGAAAGTCCGGTGCCGATTCGACACTTGCTCTCGAAACGGAAACCTCCGACACCTTCCAGTCATGGCATGTCCACTACCGATCACAGAGTGGCGGGAGATTCGACTCCGTGTCAGTAGTTGCCGAAAGTCTGTCCGGTTTCCGTCCTGGCCGAGGTGGCGAGGGGTGTGACGATCGGGCACGGCGATAGACGCCTGAGGCTGATGTGACAGGCGAGGTGCGATGTCACCCTGTTGTTACCGGCGGTACGAAGGAATGCGGACAGTGTTCGACCGAAAGGCCCGGCCGCACAAAGGCGGCCGGGCCCACACCAGCCGTTCACCAACCCCACACAGGCGCGCGCCCCGCGACCCGTCCGGGCCCCGCTACGCCTCCGCCGGGCCCCGGTACGCCGCGCCCGGACCGCCTACGCCTCGGTCGCGGCCCCGCCCACCTGCTCGGCCAGGGCGGCCGGATCCGTGACCGGCATCCGACAGGTGAAACCCCGGCAGACGTACGCCGCCGCCGCGCCGTCCACCAGTGGCCGGTTCCGCAGCAGCGGGAACTCCTCCCCGTCCGGCTCGCCCGCCGCGACCACCGCGCCGGGGGCGGTCGCCAGCAGGGCCGTACGGTGCAGGGCGCGGGCGGCCGGATCACCGGCGAGGCCGACCACGGCGATCTCCCGGGGCCCGTCGAGCAGCGCCTCGGCCGCGGCCAGACCCCAGCCGATGAACCGGGGGGCCCGCGGGCCGAGCGCCTTCACCACGCCCAGCGCCCGCTCGGCGGCGGTCCGATGGAGCTCGGAGCCGGTATGCGCGGCGTACGAGAGCAGGGCACCGGCGGCGGCCGTCCAGCCGGAGGGGGTGGCGTTGTCCGTGGGGTCCTGCGGGCGGCGGATCAGCGGCTCGGCGTCGTGCGCGGTATCGAACAGGGTGCCGTTCTCGCCGGTGAACCGGTCGATGACCAGATCGAGCAGCACGCCCGCGAAGTCGAGCCAGACGCCCTCGCCGGTGACGCCCGCGAGGGTCACGAAGCCCTCGGCGACATCCGCGTAGTCCTCCAGGACCCCGGCGTTGGCGCTCGCCACCCCGTCCTTGGAGGTACGGGTGAGCCGGGCGCCGTCGTCCAGATGCACCCGGACCAGCAGATCGGCCGCCTCGGTGGCCCGCTCCACCAGATCGGGCCGGTCGAAGAAGGCACCGGTCTCGGCCAGGGCGGCGATCGCCAGCCCGTTCCAGGCGGCGACGACCTTGTCGTCCCGCTCCGGCCGGTGCCGCTCCGCCCGCGCGGCCAACAGCCGGGCCCGGAGCCCCGGGTCGTCCTCGCCGGGCAGCCGCAGGACGGAGGAGCCCTCCTCGAAGGTGCCGTCCTCGGTGACCCCGAACAGCTCGGCGGCCCGCCGCCCGTCCTCCTCGCCCAGGGCCTCGACGAGCTGGTCGGGGGTCCATACGTAGAACGCGCCCTCGGCATGCCGCCCGGCCGGGTCATGACTGTCGGCGTCCAGCGCCGAGGCGAAACCGCCCTCGGCGGTCCGCAGCTCACGCACCAGGAAGTCGGCGGTCTCCAGCGCCACCCGCCGGGCGATCGGGGAACCGGTGGCCCGCCACCAGTGCGCGTACACCCGGCACAGCAGCGCATTGTCGTACAGCATCTTCTCGAAGTGCGGCACGATCCACTCACGGTCCACGGAGTACCGGGCGAAACCCCCGCCGAGCTGGTCGTACAGCCCGCCCCTGGCCATCGCCTCACACGTCCCGTCGACCATGTCGAGCGCCCCGCGCGCCCCGGTCCTCGCGTGATGCCGCAGCAGAAACTCCAGCACCATGGCCGGCGGAAACTTGGGCGCGCCCCCGAACCCGCCGTACCGCTCGTCGTACTCCCGGGTCAGCCCCAGCAGCGCCGCCGCCAGCTCGTCCTCCCCCGGCACACCCTCGCCGCCGTGCGCCAGCGCCCGCCCGGCCAGATCCCGGGTGATCCTCCCGGCCACCTCCCCGACCTCCTCCCGCCGCTCCGCCCAGGCCCCGGCGACCCCCTCCAGCACCTGCCGGAACGACGGCATCCCGTGCCGCGCCTCGGGCGGAAAGTAGGTCCCGAAGTAGAACGGCTCCCCGTCGGCGGTCAGAAACACGGTCATCGGCCACCCACCCTGCCCGGTGGCGGCCTGCACGGCCTCCATATACACGGCATCCACATCGGGCCGCTCTTCCCGGTCGACCTTCACGGCCACGAAGCGCTCATTGAGATACTCCGCGACGGCCTCGTCCTCGAAGGACTCATGGGCCATGACGTGACACCAGTGACACGAGGAATACCCGACGGACAGCAACACGGGCACATCCCGCCGCCGCGCCTCCTCGAACGCCTCCGGCGACCAGGGCCACCAGTCGACGGGGTTGTCGGCGTGCTGGAGGAGGTACGGGGAGGTCTCGTTCGCGAGGCGGTTCGGCATGCCGCCATCCTCGCGCACCGAGCCCGGCCGGGCGGTAGCGGCACGGTGCGCAGCCGGGTCGGCCCCGTGGCCGCCGGAGCCTCAGGCGATGGCCGCGATGTCTCCGTCACCCGATGACGGAATCGCGTCCGGATGCCGCGCCACCAGCACCAGCCACCGCCGCCGCCGTTGCTCGTGGAATGCCGACGCAGGAGGGACCGGTATTCGGCGGCGCTGTATTACATGATGTCGTACTCTGAGTCCATGAAGCCGACCCGAGCCGGGACCACGGAGAACATCTCCGTCTCCATGCCCTCCGACATCGTCGAGGAACTACGCGCCCGAGCCGGGCGCCGCGGGGTGTCCGGTTACATCACCGAGGCGGTACGGCATCAGCTGGCCATGGACGGGCTGGCGGAGATCGTCGCATCGCACGAGGAACGGCACGGCGCCCTGAGCGATCAGGAGGTCGAGGCGGCCCACCGTGCCCTCTTCGGCGAGCCCGAAGAGGGCGATGCCGGGAACACGGCGAAGAGCGCAGCGTGAAGGGACCGACCGCGCGATCGCTCGTACTCGATTCCGAGGCCCTGTCCCTGCTGTTGCGTGACGATCGCGGCATGACCGCTCGCATCGAGGCGTCCCGGCGGGCCGGGGTTCCCGTCCTGGTTTCCGCGTTGACCGTGGTCGAAGCGGCACAAGCCAAAACGGCGTCCGCCCGGCTGCGCTGGATCCTGTCGCGGCTCCGGGTCGAGCCGGTCAGCACCGAAGACGCTCTGACAGCGGTCGGCCTGCTCAGGGAGGCGGGCGGACTCCACGGCCACAAGTACGCCATCGACGCACTCGTCGGCGCCTTGGCGCTCCGCTCACCGGCCCCCGTCGTCGTCCTCACCTCCGACCGCGACGACTGGTCGAAGCTCTGCGGCGATCGTGTCGTCATCAGAGACGTCTGACAACGAAGTCGGCCCTTCCCGCCGGGTCACCCCTCGCGCCGATCGCGGAGCGGCGAGACGCCGATCGGCCGTCTCGGCGAGCAGTTCCTCCTTGGCCGCGCGTACGGCCTCCTCGCCCCCGGCTCGGGCGATGTGCTCGGCACGGATGTCCTGCCAGCGCCTGTAGCCGCTCATGACTGTCCTCCGTATATCCGGGATCTTCACGTCAAGGTGTCAACGAGCGGGTGGTCGAATCCGGGACCACCACCGTTCGTGATCTTCGTCTTGCTTAGGCGTGGGCATGACGTCATTGGGTAGGGCGGGTACGAGGTCCGGGCTCCGGGGTGTGTTCCGGTGTTCGCGTGTGGTGGCGATGGTGCCCGGGCGCGGCCGGGAGGTCCGGTTCGGGACGGGGCCGGACCGCCAGGTGATCGGAAACGTGAAAAGGGGGCGGCCATGCGGGAGAACCACCGGGCCGAGGCCGAGCGGTTGTTGGTGCGTGCGGTGGAGGAGGAGGCGCGGCGGGGGGACGGGGCGGCCGATGGGCGGATACTGCTGGCCCGGGCGCGGGCCTCGCTCGACTCGATGGCCGCAACCGTGGCGGAGGAGTATGCCGCGTACGAGCAGGCGCTGAGCGCGGCCGAGGCGGCGAGGCCGCCGTTGTCGGACCGGTTGGCGTGGCGGAATCTGTCGACTCCGGTGCTGGTCACGGCGGTTGCGGCGGTGTCCGCCGTAGGGGCCGATCTGGTCATGAACACCTCTACGGGTACGGCGCTCGGCGCCGGGGCCGTGGTGGCGGTGGCGGGTGCGGCGACGACCGTGCTGAAGGTGACCGCGTCCCACTGGCCCGCCGCCCATCGCACGGCGGGTGCGCTGGGGCAGCCGGGCGGTGCCGAGCAGTTGCGGTTGCAGTGGCTGACGGCGCTGGAGGTACGGGGCATCCGCCCGTATCTGGAGCAGCAGCGGATGCTGACCGCGTCCCGGGCCCGGCCGGCCAAGGCGGCGGCCGGGGCCGTGGACCGGCTGCGCGGGGCCGATCGCAGTGCCGCCGCGCGCCGTCGGGCCGTACTGGACCAGTCGTTCCGGCATCTGCCGGTGTCGCGGGGCCCGTTCGCGGGCCGCCGGGACGCCGTGGAGCGGATCGCGCAGTGGGTCCGTACCGCCCGGGCCGCGACGGAGACCAAGCCGACGATCGTGGTGCTGTACGGGCGGCAGGGCGCGGGCCGGACGACGCTCGCGCTGCGGGCCGCGGACCATCTGAAGGATCAGTTCCGGGGCGCGTGCGTGGTCGATCTGCGCGGTAACAGCGGTCGTCCGCTGACGACCCGGGACGCGCTGCTGCATCTGCTGAACCGGCTGGGCGCGCCCCGTGAGCAGCTGCTCTTCCGGGAGCGGTCCTCCGCCGAGCAGCAGGTGCGGCGGCTGGCCGAGCTGTACCACCAGCATCTGACGGGGCTGGCGGTGACGGTGGTGCTGGACGACGCCAGCGATCCGGATCAGGTGCGGACCCTGGTGCCGGAGCGGTCGGACAGTCTGGTGCTGGTGACCGCGCGGGAGCGGCTGGAGCTGCCGGAGGGGCCGGACGCCCCGGCCTGGGTGCATCAGCTCGCGGTGGACGGTCTCGACGACGCGGGCGCCGAGGAGTTGCTGCGCGAACTGGCCTCCGGGGACGGGGACGGGGAGCGGGACGGCGAGGAGGCCGGAGAGGGTTCGGCCGCGCCGTACGACGCCCAGGGCACCGAGCGGATCCGCGAACTGTGCGGCGGGCTGCCGCTGGCGCTGCGGGTCGCCGGTTCGTCGCTGGGTACGCGTTCCGCCGGGCGGCTCGCCGACGATCTGGCCGCCCTGGACCGGGACGATCCGCTGGAGCGGGCCCTGTGGCTGCGCTACTCCGACCAGTCCGAGGAGGCCCGGCGGCTGCTGCGGCGGCTCGCCCTGGCGGGCCGGGCGTCCCTGGGAGCCGCCGCCGCGTCGGCCCTGCTGGCGACGGACCGGACGGCCGCCCAGGAGCTGCTGCGGGAGCTGGCGGGCGCCGGGCTGATCGACCGGGTGCGGTCGTCCCGGTACCGGCTGCACGAGTCGGTAAGGACCTTCGCCCGGGAGCGGCTCTTCGCCGAGGAGGAGGCGGCCGAGCGGACCGCCGCGCAGGAGCGGCTGATCCAGAGTTACGCGGATCTCGCCGGTGCGGTGATCCGGATGGTCGACGGCAAGCTCTCCACCCGGGCCGGGAAGTTCGACGCGCACGGTTTCTCGTCGCTGGAGTCGGCGCTGCGCTGGCTGGACGACGAGTCCAGCTTCATCACGTCGGCGCTGCGGTACGCGGAGGGCGTGGACCAGCAGACCGTACTCAATCTGCTGGGCGCCCTCGCCGACTACTGTCTGCTCCGCGGCGACCTCTACCGGCTCGGCGAGATCTCCGAGCTGACCCAGGCCGTCGACCAGGGGCTGCTGGACCGGGCCGTACGGCTGCGGACGGGTATCGCGGCGCGTCAGCTCGGCGAGCTGGACAAGGCGCGGACGACCCTGTCGTCGGTGGTCGGGCTCTACCGCGACGCCCGGAACGAGGCGGGGGCGGCGCTGGCGCTCTGCTCCCTCGGGATCACCCTCCACCATCAGGGCAATCTCATCGAGGCCGCGGCCAAGCTGAACGAGGCGATCGCCCTCCAGGGCTCCCCCGAGCAGGCCGAGGACCGGGCCTGGTCGCTGCACGCGCTGGCGGCCGTCCGCCGGGACCAGGCGCATCTCGCGGAGGCGCTGACCCTGCTGGACACGGCCCTGCGCCTGCACCGGGAGGGCGAGTCGCTGCACGGCGAGGCGTGGACCCACTTCCAGCTCGGCCAGGTGTGTCTGCGGATCGGCGACGTACCGCGCGCCGACGAGGAGCTGCGGACGGCGCTGGACCAGTACGGGCGGACCCGCGACGCGCGCGGCGAGGCATGGGCGCTGACCCAGCTCGCCCGGGCCCGGCTGGTGGACGGCGACCCGGTGGTGGCCGTCGACGAGCTGCGGACGGCGCTGGCCAGGCACCGGGAGAACGAGGACGCCCGCGGCGAGGCGTGGACCCTGTACTACCTGGGGCAGGCGCTGGAGGAGGGCGGCGAGCGGGACGAGGCGCTGCGGGAGCTGGAGCGGGCCAGGACGATGTTCTCGCGGATGCGGGACGTCTACGGGCTGGCCTGCGCCCGGCACCACTCGGGGCGGCTGACCCGGGACATCCGGGCCGCCAGGACCGGCAATCTCCGCAACTCCGGCTTCGCCCGGCAGCTGCTGGTGGACGGGCGGGCCGACTTCAAGCGGATCGGGGTCGCCCACGGGGAGGCGTGGACCTGTCTCGAACTGGCGCTGATCGACGCGGGCAACAGCCGTGAGACGCAGGCGCTGGCGCTCTGCGACGAGGCGATCGCGCTCTTCGACTCGTACCGCGACGCCCGGGGCGCCGACTGGGCCCGGCTGCTGCGCTGCACCCTGCTGCCGTACGCCTCACCGGGCGGTACGGAGGTCGGTACGGTCGTCGCCCAGGAGGAGCTGGCCCGGATGCGGGCCGCCGCCCACCCGGCCCGCGACGGCAAGCTGGAGGACTGCGCCCAGGCGCTGGCGGTGATGCTGGAGCGGGGCGTACGGCTGGAGGACGGCTGGCAGGCGTGGCATCTGGGCCTGATCCCGAACCGTCACGCGCGCGAGGTGATGGGCGTCCCGGTGCCGTCCGCCGACACGGCGCGGGAGGGCTGAGCGGGGCGGGAGCGCTGGACCGGCTCCTCCGGCCCGGCCCGGGCGGCGGGGCTCTACGGCTCCGGAAGCGGGCGTACGCGTACGTCCGCTACGGGCTCCGGGAGCCCGCGTCGCCCGTACGCCTGCCGCCTCCGGGACGCGAGGCGCGTGGGGTGCCCCGGAAAGACGGCTTCACGGGTCCGCCCGCGCCCCTGGGGGGTGCGGGCGGACCGGTGCGACCCTGGCGGTGCGCCGACTCCGCTACGCCTTCTTCGCGGCTGACCCGCCGCTGACGGCGCCGCCGGTACCGGACTCGGCGGTCGCGGACGTCTTGGCCTTCGCCTCCGACGGAGCGCCGGCCGCGGCTTCGGCGGCACCGGCACCGGCACCGGCACCGGCACCGGCCGAGGTCTGGTCGAAGTCGATCCGGTTCATGTGCCGGGTCATGGACTTCATCAGGAACCACACGCCCACGGCGAGTCCCGCGAACACCAGGAAGCCGAGAACGCCGGGGGTGACCTTGTTCTTGTCCAGCTCCTTGGCGAGGTCCGCCGCGTGCATCATTGCCAGATTTGCGCTTGGGGTCATATCAGGCATTGTCGCGGATGCCCGCGAAGAGGTCGTCCTCGGGGAGGGAAGTAGCGACGAGCGTCTTCGCCAGCTCGTACTCCTCCGTCGGCCAGACCTCCTTCTGGAGGTCCAGCGGCACCCGGAACCAGCCGCCGTCGGGGTCGATCTGGGTGGCGTGCGCGATCAGCGCCTTGTCCCGGATCTCGAAGAACTCCGCGCACGGAACGTGCGTGGTCAGGGTCCGCTCGGCGCGCTCGAACTCCTCCCAGCGCTCCAGCCACTCCCCGTACGGCGACTCCAGGCCGCGGGCGAGCAGCGCCTCGTGCAGGGCGACCGTACGGGGGCGGTTGAAGCCCTGGTTGTAGTAGAGCTTCAGCGGCTGGTAGACCGGGCCGAACTCGTCCTCGGGGAAGCGCTCGGCGTCCGCCGCGCCCTCGAAGGCGACCATGGTGATCTTGTGGGTCATGATGTGGTCGGGGTGCGGATAGCCGCCGTTCTCGTCATAGGTGGTGATCACCTGCGGCCGGAACGAGCGGATGGAACGGACCAGCCGCCCGGCCGCCTCCTCGACGTCCTCCAGGGCGAAGCAGCCCTCGGGGAGCGGGGGCAGCGGATCGCCCTCCGGCAGTCCGGAGTCGACGAATCCGAGCCATTCCTGCTGGACGCCGAGGATCTCCCGGGCCTCGTCCATCTCCCGGCGGCGGACCTCGTGGATATTGGCCTCGATATAGGCGTCGCCCTGGAGCTTGGGGTTGAGGATGGAGCCGCGCTCACCGCCCGTGCAGGTCACGACCAGCACGTCCACCCCCTCGGACACATACTTGGCCATCGTCGCCGCGCCCTTGCTCGACTCGTCGTCGGGGTGGGCGTGCACGGCCATCAGTCGCAGCTGCTCAGTCAAGACGGGATCCTCAGTGATTGGTCGGTCGGCACGGCTTCTATAGTGACCGAATCGGGCGGCGGAAAATTCCGCTCCGCCCGATTCGGACTGTGCGGGAGGAATCACCATGAGCGGGGTGCGCGAGCAGCTTCCCGAGGGCCGTTACGGGCACTCGGCGGACCAGCGCTCCGACCGCCGTCTCAAGATCCTGGGCGCCGTGCTGGGCGCGGGGTTCCTGGCCATGGTGGGCTGGTTCGGCTACGACTACATCGCCGGTCAGAAGATCAGCGCCGAGATGATCAAGTTCGATGTGACCTCGGACTCGGAGGTCCAGGTCCATCTGGAGATCCGCAAGGACGCGGACGCGACCGGTACCTGTACGGTCCGCTCCCGTTCGGCGGACGGCGCCGAGGTCGGGCGGCTCGACGTCCGGATCGACCAGCGGGGCGAGTCCCGGATCGATCAGGTGTACAAGATCCGTACGCTCTCCCGCGGCACGACCGCGGAGCTGGTCCAGTGCGACACGGCATGACGGCTTCCGTACGGCTCCAGGAGAACGACCCGGCCCGTCGGCGTACCGCCGGGCCCGTCCGAAGGCGGGTGACCGGTGCCGTGGGCCACCGCTCGGCCCGCCCGGGGCCGCGCCGGGTGACCGGCTGACATCGTCGCGGCGCGCGACGGAACGGCTTGGCAGTGGTCCAGTGGCCGACCATCCGAAAAAACCATTGCGCGTTCGACCGCAGATCATTCTCTGACCTGCGTTGATGTGATTCTGATGGCTTTTGTTCTCCCCCTTTCAGCACGAAATTGTTAGGGTCGTGGTTTCGCCCTCCCGTAGAGGCACATGCTTCTGGGTAGGGCGAAGCTTTGTATCCCAGTACCGACGAGGAGCACCTGTGACCCAGACCAGTGAGAACGTCACCTGGCTGACCCAGGAGGCGTACAACCAGCTCAGGGCCGAGCTGGAGTATCTGTCTGGTCCCGCGCGCACCGAGATCGCCAAGAAGATCGAGGCGGCTCGCGAGGAGGGCGACCTGCGGGAGAACGGCGGGTACCACGCGGCCAAGGAGGAACAGGGCAAGCAGGAGCTCCGGGTACGGCAGCTGACGCAGCTCCTGGAGACCGCGAAGGTCGGCGAGGCGCCGCCGGACGACGGCGTCGTCGAGCCCGGCATGGTCGTGACGATCGCCTTCGACGGCGACGAGGACGACACCCTGACCTTCCTGATGGCGTCGCGGGAGTACGCCAGCTCGGACATCGAGACGTACTCCCCGCAGTCGCCGCTCGGCACCGGCGTCAACGGCAAGAAGGTCGGCGACACGGCGGAGTACGAACTCCCCAACGGCAAGACGGCCTCCGTGACGATCCTCGCCGCCAAGCCCTACACCGGCTGACGGCGCCCACCGCCCACAGACATGACGATGCCCCCGGGAACCCCGGGGGCATCGTCGTATCCGGGGCTCGGCGGCCCCGCGACGCACGGCGTCGGATTCAGCTGATTCAGAGGGTCGCGGAGCGGTATTTGCGGACCGCGAGGGTGCGGAAGACGACGATGATCAGGATCGACCAGAGCAGGGACGCCAGGACCGGGTTCTGCATCGGCCAGGCGTCGGGGACCGGGTAGCCGGGCGGGAGGTTGCCGAAGAGTTCGCGGCAGGCCTGGACCGTGGCGCTGAAGGGGTTCCAGTTCGCGATGGTCTGGAGGAACGTGGGCATGTTCTCCGGGGGGACGAACGCGTTGGAGATGAACGTCAGGGGGAAGAGCCAGATCAGTCCGCCGGACGTGGCGGCCTCGGGGGTGCGGACCGAGAGGCCGATCAGGGCGCCGATCCAGGTGAAGGCGTAGCCCAGCAGGAGCAGCAGGCCGAAGGCCGCGGCCGCCTTGGGGATGCCCTCGTGGGCGCGCCAGCCGACGAGGAGGGCGACGATCATCAGGACGACCAGGGTGAGCGCCGTCTGGACGAGGTCCGCGAGGGTGCGGCCGGTGAGGACGGCGCCGCGGGCCATCGGGAGCGAGCGGAAGCGGTCGATCAGGCCGCGGTGCATGTCGTCGGCGATCCCGGCGCCCGCGCCCGCGGTGGCGAAGGTGACCGTCTGGGCGAAGATGCCCGCCATCAGGAACTCGCGGTAGCCGGAGGAGCTGAGGCCGGCGCCCGGGACGCTGATCGAGCCGCCGAAGACGTAGCTGAACAGGACGACGAACATCACCGGCTGGATCAGGCCGAAGAGGACGACCTCGGGGATCCGGACCATCCGGATCAGGTTCCGCTGGGCGATGACCAGGGAGTCGGTGATCGACTGGACGATGCCGCCGCGCGGCTGGGGTGCGTAGGTGCCGGTGATCCCGGGGGCGGTGGTCACTTGGCGGCCTCCTGACGGCCGTGGCGGGTGCCGGTCCCCGCGGCGGGGTCCGGTGTCTCGTCGTCCGCTTCGGCCTTGTGGCCGGTGAGGGAGATGAAGACGTCGTCGAGGGTGGGGCGGCGGAGGCCGATGTCGTCGATCTCCACGCCCCGGGCGTCGAGTTCGCGGATGGCGTCGGCGAGCAGTTTGGCGCCGCCCGCCACCGGGACGGTCAGTTTGCGGGTGTGTTTGACCACGGCGACCTCGTCCTTGCCGATGGCGGCCAGCACCACATGGGCGGCGGCTATGTCCTCCTCGCGGTGGACGACGACCTCGACGCGTTCGCCGCCGGTCCGGGCCTTCAGCTCGTCGGCGGTGCCGCGGGCGATCACCCGGCCGTGGTCGACCACACAGATCTCGTCGGCCAGATGGTCGGCCTCCTCCAGATACTGGGTGGTCAGCAGCAGGGTCGTACCTCCGGCGACCAGTTCTTCGATGACGGTCCACAACTGCTGGCGGTTGCGGGGGTCGAGTCCGGTGGTGGGCTCGTCCATGAACATCACGGGCGGCGATACGACGAGCGCCGCGGCCAGGTCGAGCCTGCGCCGCATGCCGCCGGAGTAGGTCTTGGCGGGGCGGTCGGCCGCGTCCGCCAGATTGAAGCGTTCCAGCAGCTCGCCCGCCCGGGCCTTCGCCGCGCGGGAGCTCATCTGGTAGAGCCTGCCGACCATCCGGAGGTTCTCCCGGCCGGTCAGATATTCGTCCACCGCGGCGAACTGGCCGGAGAGCCCGATCGCGCGACGGACCTCGTTGGGGTGTTCGAGTACGTCGATTCCGGCGACGACGGCCCGGCCCCGGTCGGGCCTGAGCAGGGTGGTCAGGACGCGCACGGTGGTGGTCTTCCCGGCGCCGTTCGGGCCGAGCAGTCCGAGGACCGTGCCTTCGGGGACGTCGAGATCGACGCCGTCCAGAGCCTTGACCTCACCGAAGGTCTTCACCAGCCCCTCGGCGTAGATGGCGCCTGGCATATGGGTCTCCCCGTAGTGAGCGGACGATGGATCGCGCACCAGCTGAGATGTTCAGGTTTGCAGTACTTTGCGGCTTTTTCCACTGCGCGACGGACGGCACGAGCGGCACCGGCGGAACCCGAAGCGGCGCGACAGGGCCACACGATATTGCGATGTATCGCGTTTCTCAAGTTTGTAAACGCGATACATCGCGGCGGGTAGGGCCAACCGCCCCCGCGCCGCCGTACGCCGACTCGGCTCGGCGGAGGGGCTGTTCGCGGAGTGCTCGAAGAAGGACGGGGTCCGCGTGACGGGGCACGACGATCGCGATATCCCCTCGGACCGCCGCGACACGGGCGGGGGCGTACGGATCACACCGCTCGGCGCCCGCCGCCCTGTGCGCGTCCCCACCGGGTGGAAACGCCCCACGCCCCGGGGGAACCGCCCGTCGCCCCGGTTCACCGGACCAACGCCCCTGTCGAGCGGGGCGGGTGGTACGGCGACCGGATCTCTCAGACCTCGTCGGCGTGGGTACCCGCTTCGGCGGAGGGCAGGCTGGCGGCCAGCCAGGAGCGGACGGGGCCCGCCGGTGTCGCCGTGTCCACGGTCAGGTGGAGGCGGGTGTCGCCGTCGAGGCCGGGATAGCTGCGCTGTTCCGCTCCGGCGAAACAGCGCCGAAGCGTCTCCGCGACCGCTCGGGCGGCTTCGGGCGTATGGGCGATGATCCGCACCTCGGCGTGCCCGAGGGAGGACGGTGTCTGTGTCTCGATGTACTTCACGTGGGTGTGTTCCTTTCAGGACGGGCCGAAGGCCGGCGGGTGGGGGCGCCGTGGCGCCCCGGCCGCAGTCCCTCGGCCGGAAGAAGGTCTGTCCTCACCGGTGGACATCCGTGCGGTAGGTATCCGTGCGAACGGGTATCCGTGCGGCGGGTTCGAGGGCCGGTGTCGTTCGGCGGACCGGGGGATCAGGCGGTCGGCACGCAGGTGCCGCCCTCGCCCTCCCAGGTGTCCTCCCGGCGACGGGCGTCGCGGATACCGCGCCCGATGACGGTTTCGTCGGCCATCAGCGAGGTCGCGGTGAGGACACCGCCCGGGACGGCCGCGGCGGCCATCAGGCGGGCGGCGGACGCGGGGGCCGTCTCGGGCGGGACGACGAGAAGGTCCCAGCGGCCGACGGTGTAGGAGAGCAGGATCAGCTTGTCGGGGTCCTGCTCCGTGAACCAGCCCACGTGGAGGATGCGCCCGTTCACGGCCACCGTGCGCGGAATCACGGGCCAGCGCACGGGGTTCACCGTGACACGGGTGACGCGGCCCCAGGGCTCCCCCAGGGCGACGACGAGCGCCGGGAGTTCGGCTTCGAGATCGCGGGAGCGGGGCCACCAGGCCCCGTCCAATTGACCGGTGAGGCCGGTCATCGGGGTGAGCGACAGGCGTACGGGGGACGCTGTGGCGAGGCCGCCGGGCGCGGTCCGGTCGATGGTGGTCATGATGCGGACCTGCCCCCGGGCTGCCGTCGGCGACCCGGTTTTTAGGCGCTCACCGGAGACGGCATCTGCACGAAAGCCGATGCGCGAAGTGCCTCCGGTACTTCCACTGTACGCCTGCCAGACCGGTAGGGGCCGGTGCGACCAGGTATTTTCCGGTGGCGGCGGCGCGGAGAGCGGGGGTGCGGGCGACGGGAGTACCGTGGAGCGACAGCAAGCTCGCGCGCGACACGGTCGGCTGGGTGCGGACGTGCCGCGCGGCCCGCACTCTGCCGACGGGCGGATCGACATGGCTGACTCCGACACTCCCCACCGGCCGCCACGGCTCCTGCCGGACGCGATCCACCAGGAGACGGTCGGACCCGGCACGGCGCTGTTGCGACTGGAGACCACCCGGTCCCGGGAGGGGCGCCTGGACGGCGCGTGGTGGCCGCGTACACGTGACATCGAGACCGAGCTGCCGACGCTGATCAGCGTGTTGACCAGGCACCTCGGGCCGATCACCCGGGTGGGCGTGGACGCGTCCGCCTGGAACGGCCTCCCGACCCGCCTGGTCGTCGACGGCCGGGTCGTACACCTCGACTCCGACCCGGTCGGGGACGACACCGTGCTCGTCACCCGCGGCGACAACGACCACTTCGCCCTGCTGGTGGTGCCCCCGGATACCACCGAGGACGCCGCCCGGCAGGCGATGGCCCGCGCCGTCAGCGCCGACAACATCACCGAGGCCGCCCAGATCCTCGTCGCCACCACACCCGAGCCGGAAGCGGACCGGGACGGTTGACCCGGCACACGGAACGGACCGGCCGCACAAGGCAGACGGCTGACCGGGGGCACAAGGCGGACAGCGGGTAGAAGCGACGGGCGCGGTCAGCCCATCACCGTCACCACATACCCCTCCTCCCGCAGCGCCGCCGCCACCTGCTCGCAGTGCTCCGGGCCCTTCGTCTCCAGCTGCAGCTCCACCTCCACCTCCGAGAGGCCGAGCCGCGGATCCGTCCGGACATGGCTGACGTCGAGCACATTCGCGTCCAGTACCGACAGCGCCCCGAGCAGCGCCGCCAGCGCCCCCGGCCGGTCGGTCAGCCGGAGCCGGAGCGACAGATAGCGGCCGCCCGCCGCCATCCCGTGCCGCAGGATCCGCTGGAGCAGCAGCGGGTCCACATTCCCGCCGGACAGCACCGCCACCACCGGTCCGGCCGCGAAGGCCGCCGGGTCCGACAGCAGCGCCGCCACCGGGCTCGCCCCGGCCGGCTCCACCACCAGCTTCGCCCGCTCCAGACAGAGCAGCAGCGCCGTGGACAGCTCGTCCTCGGAGACCGTACGGACCTCGTCCACCAGCTCCTCGACCAGCCCGAACGTCAGATCCCCGGGCCGCCCCACCTTGATCCCGTCGGCCATCGTCACCGGGGTACGGACCGCGACCGGCCGACCCGCCGCCAGCGACGGCGGAAACGCCGCCGCGCCCTCCGCCTGCACCCCGACGATCCGCACATCGGGCCGGACCGCCTTCACCGCGACCGCGATCCCCGCCGCCAGACCGCCGCCGCCGATCCCGACCAGGATCGTCCGCACCTCCGGACACTGCTCCAGGATCTCCAGACCCACCGTGCCCTGGCCCGCGATGACATCCGGATGGTCGAAGGGGTGGATGAAGACCGCCCCGGTGTCACGGGCGTACGCCTCCGCCGCCTCCAGCGTCTCCTCGATCACCTGACCGTGGAGTCGGACATCCGCTCCGTAGTCACGCGTGGCGGCGACCTTCGGCAGCGGCGCGCCCTGCGGCATGAAGACCGTCGAGCGGACCCCCAGCAGGGACGAGGCCAGCGCCACCCCCTGGGCGTGGTTCCCGGCCGACGCCGCCACGACACCCGCCGCGCGCTCCTCGGGCCGCAGCCCGGAGATCCGGACGTACGCCCCCCGGAGCTTGAAGGACCCCGTGCGCTGGAGGTTCTCGCACTTGAACTGGACCGGCGCCCCCACCAGCCGGGACAGATGGCGGCTGCCCTCCATCGCGGTCATCCGGGCCACACCGGAGAGCATCTTCCTGGCCCCCCGGACGTCGTCGAGGATGACCGGCGGAAAGGTGTGACGCGGACGGAAGCTCATGACTCCCAGTCTCGCAGCTCACGGGGGCGCGCTCCCGCGCCGCGGCGGCGGCGGACAACGGCGAGGACACCCCCGTCGCCGCCTCGGCGTGCCCCCGGCGGACATCCGTATACCGCTTCTCCGCCGGTTTTCTCAGGCCCCGTACGGAGTGCCCCGGGGCCGCGTACTCTGTCCCCCACCAATCGACCGCTCCCGCACGAGAGAGCCCTTTGCCATGCCCACTTCTCAGGACATGACGACCCGTCTAGATCCCGGCCTCCTCGATGCCCTCCAACACCAAGTCGCCCTGTTCGCAAGGCGGGCGGAGCAAACCCGGCTCGCGGGGATGGGGCAGGTCCGCAACTCGATGGACCGTGCCGCGTATCTGCTGCTCAACCGGCTGGACCGGGAAGGTCCGATGGGCGTCAAGGCGCTCGCGGCCGGGATGGGCATCGACTCGTCCACGGTCACCCGCCAGGTCGCTCCCCTCGTGGACACCGGTCTGGTCAAGCGGACCTCGCACCCCGAGGACGGCCGGGCCGTCGTACTGCAGCTCTCCCCGCGCGGGCAGGCCCGCCTGGAGGAGGTCCGCTCGTCGCGACGGGCGCTGATGGCCCAGGTGACGGACGGCTGGTCGGATTCCGAGAGGGAGTCCTTCACGTCCTTGCTGACCCGCTTCAACCGGGCGCTGTCGGCCCGCCAGACGGGAACGGAGGTGCCGCCCCCGGCCACCGGCTGACCCGCTGCCCCGAACTCCGCGGGCCCGTGGGTCCGTTCGGCCTCCCTCGGCCGTACACGTCCCCCGTCCGCAGCCGCGGTCCGCCGCGATCCGGTCGTTCTCACGGGCATCACCCCCACTATCCGCACCATCCGCACGACGCGTTCCGCGCGTCCCACGCGTACGGTCCGCGGCAGCCGCGCGGCCGAGCCCGCAGCACCGGCGATTCGACCCTGGTACGCCGACCACCTGGGTCCGCCGGACATCCGGCCCGGCCGCGCGTCCTCCTTCCCCGCCGCCGTTCACGGCCGCTCGGAGCCGTTCGGAACCGGCCTTGGCTCACGGTTCCTTTTCGGACCTTCTCGGCGCTTCCCGGTTCTCCCCCCGCGCCCCCCTCCCGGCATATGCGACGCCGCCGCCGGGCCGGTGTTGGGTCCTTCGTCGCCCCGGCCGGCCGTACGGATGCCGGACGATGCCCGACGACGTATTGACCCCGCCGGGTGACCTGTCCCTAGATGAGGACATGACCGAGCGGCGGCTCTCCGTGAGAAGCCACCGTGCCCGGGAGTTCGAGGGGTTCACCACGGGCGCGGGCGGCCGGCTGCTGCACGCCGCGACCCTGCTCACCGCCGAGCCCCCGGACCGCAATCCGGAGGCCCGCCGACTGCTGACGACCGCCCTGGCCAGGACGTACGCCGACTGGGACCGGGTCCGCGACGAGGATCCGTACGACCGGGTCCGGCGGGAACTCGTCGCCCGGTTCGCCCAGCGGTCCTGGCGGTTCCACCGGAGCAGGGGCGGACTCCTGGGCCCGCTCACCCCGCGCGAACGGCTGGTACTGGTACTCCGGCTCTGCGAAGGGGTGCCCGAGGAGCAGACCGGCGCCCTGCTCGGGCTCTCCGCCGAGCGGGTCGAATCGGTCTGCCGCCGCGCGGTCAGGGCCCTGCACCGGCCGGACGCGGCGGATCCGGCGGCGGAGGCGGGATGATCCGGCAGCCCCGCAGGCAGGAGGACGTCCGGCGGATGCTGGGCGGTGCCCCGGTCGCGCTGCCGCCGGAGCTGACGGGGCGCGCCGTCGAACTCGGCGAGCGGATCGCCCGGCGGCGGCGCACGGTCAGATTCGCGGGGTGGATGCTGCTCTTCGCGCTGGCCGCCGCGTTCTCCGTCTGGGCGGCGGCCGTCGAACCCTGGCAGGCGCCGCCCGAGGAGCCGACGACCCTCGTCGAGGGATACTGACGTCCGTCGGCGAATCGTCACGCGCCTCGGGAAGGGCATCGAGCACCGAGGGATTTGAACAGAAAATTCCCTTTTGCCCGGTCTGAAGTGCCTATCCTGGAACAAGCGGTAGACAGACGTACCGAGGAGGTCGTCATGGCCAGGAAAGTCGCCGATTGCCGCAAGTACCCCAGTGAGTCGGGCTGCACGCTGACCATCGCCGGCGAGGAGGACGAGGTCGTCCGGGCGGCGACGGAGCACGCGGTCTCCGTCCACGGCCACGAGGACTCCGCCGAACTGCGGGAGCAGGTCCGGGGTCTGCTGGAGGACGAGAAGGTCCCCGCCTGAGATTCCGGGATCATCGCCCGGGCCCGCCCGGTGGCGGCGTACTCGGCCACCGGGCCGTGCGGTCCGGTCGTACGAGTCGGCTGTACGAGTCGGTTGTACGGGCCGACGCCCGGGGGCGAGCCCTCCGGCGCGTCGGCTCATGACCGGCTCCGGCCGGAAGCGGCCGGGCTCCGGCTCGGGGCCGGACGGGGCCGACCCCGGTCCTCGGCCGGGCCCGGTCACCCGGCCCCACCTCGACAGAACTTCAGCCCAGGGCCTGCTGAAGGTCGGCGAGCAGATCGTCAACGGCCTCGATACCGACGGAGAGCCGGACCAGGTCCGCGGGCACCTCCAGCGCCGACCCGGCCACCGAGGCATGGGTCATCCGGCCGGGGTGCTCGATCAGTGACTCGACGCCGCCCAGGGACTCACCGAGGGTGAAGAGCCGGGCCCGGTCGCAGACCTCGACCGCCGCCGCCTCGCCGCCCGCCACGCGGAACGAGATCATCCCGCCGAACGCCTTCATCTGCTTGGCGGCGATCTCGTGCCCCGGGTGGTCCGGCAGGCCGGGGTAGAGCACCGACGTCACCTTGGGGTGGCGGAGCAGCATCTCGGCGATCCGGCCCGCGTTCTCACTGTGGCGGTCCATCCGGACCGGCAGCGTCTTGATGCCGCGCAGTACCAGCCAGGAGTCGAACGGACCGGCGACCGCGCCCATCGCGTTCTGGTGGTACGCCAGCTCGTCGCCGACGGTCTCGTCGGCGGCGACCAGAGCGCCGCCGACCACGTCCGAATGACCGCCCATGTACTTGGTGAGGGAGTGGACGACGACATCGGCGCCGAGCGCGATGGGCTGCTGGAGATAGGGGCTGGCGAAGGTGTTGTCCACCACGAGGCGGGCCCCTGCGGCGTGCGCGATCCCGGCGACCGCGGCGATGTCGGTGATCCCGAGCAGCGGGTTGGACGGGGTCTCCACCCAGATCAGCTTGGTCTTCGGGGTGATCGCGGCCCGGACGGCGGCCGGGTCGGAGGTGTCGGCCACGGACCACTCCACGCCCCAGCGGGCGACGACCTTGGCGAAGAGGCGGAAGGTGCCGCCGTACGCGTCGTTCGGGATCACCACATGGTCGCCGGGGACGAGCAGGGCGCGCAGCAGGCAGTCCTCGGCGGCCAGGCCGGAGGCGAAGGCCAGCCCGCGGCGGCCGCCCTCCAGCGCGGCCAGGTTCTCCTCCAGTGCCGTACGCGTGGGGTTGGCGCTGCGGCTGTACTCGTAACCGCCGCGGAGTCCGCCGACGCCGTCCTGCTTGTACGTCGACACCTGATAGATCGGCGGGACGACCGCGCCGGTCAGCGGGTCGGCCGTGTTCCCCGCGTGGATGGCGAGGGTTTCGAGGTGCTGGTAGCTGTGCTGGTCGCTCATGAGGCCCGAGAGTAGCCCCGCCGGGGCCGGGCGGCCCCCGCCTGTGGACAACCCCCGGAATGTGGACAACTCCGTCCCACGATGCGGAGAACCCGGCGGTGGGGAGGATTCGCTTCGCGCGGCGTCCGGGACAATGGGTGCATGGAGATTCTGTGGTTCCTGCTCGCGATCGGTCTGCTGGTCGCCGTCGTCGCGCCGTTCGTGCGCCGCCGGCGCGGCGGCGCGGGCCTTCAGCTCGTCGATCCCCGCTCCCCGGACGCCGCCAATCCGGAGGATTACGGCTTTCTGCGCCAGGAGGAGCAGGACATCCGGCTCCCGGGGCCGGACCAGGATCTCCTCGATGTGCTCGACGTGGTGCAGCAGACGCAGAGCTGGCGGGCGGCGGCCCAGCTGCTGTCCGGCACCCCGGCGGCGGGCGAGGTCCGCTGGCAGCGGGTGCAGGCGTTCGCGGGCGCGGCGGCGCTGGAGCTGCGGCAGAAGCCCGGCGTCGGCGGATCGTGGCTGCGGGCCTGGCGCTCCGAGGCGCCGAAGGACGTGGGTGCCGCGCAGGTGCACGCGGAGTTCCTGGTCCAGCAGGCGTGGCGGTCGTCGGCCGTCGGCGAGGACGACTTCCGGATGATCCTGGAGGAGGCGCGTACGGTCTGCGAGGAGGCCGCGTCGCTGGACCCGGACGACCCGGTGCCGTACATCACCGAGCTGGCGGTCGCCCGTGGCCTCGGCTACGGGCACGACCAGTTCGACCAGGTGTGGGCGAAGGTCATCGACCGGGCGCCGAACCATATGGGCGCGCATCTGGCGGCCCTGCACTATCTGTGCGAGAAGTGGCACGGCTCCCGTGTGGAGGCGGACCACTTCGCGACCACGGCGGCGGCGCGCGCCCCTCAGGGTTCCCTGCTGGCGGCGCTGCCGCTGTTCGCGGTCTACGAGCACATCCCCGATCTGGTGATCATGCAGAACTTCCACCAGTCCGCGGTGGTGTCCAAGGCCGTCGACGGCGCGCTGTACGCGGTGCATTCGGCCCGGCCCGACGACCCGATGCTGGCGCACGTCCGTCATCTGCTGGCCCTGTTCCTGATCCGCTCGGAGCGCTGGGCGGAGGCGATGGCCCAGCTGGTCCGGATCGACGGCCATGTCGGTGCCCTGCCGTGGACGATGAGCGAAGACCCCGCAGCCGAGTACACGCTCTACCGCAATCTGGCGGTCGCGGGCTTCGAGGCGAACGGCGGCACCCCGGCGATGCTGCACGGCTGACGGCGCCGGCCCGGCCCGGGCCGCGCCGCTCCGGCTCCAGCCCCGGGCTCCGGCCCCGGCTCCGGCTCCGGTTCCGGTCCGCCGTATCCGTGAGGTCCGTCCGTCCCCGGGGGTGGCGCGGTGCGGTCGGCCGGGCACACGATGTTTCCGGAATGTCCGCCGCGTCCGCGGTGTTCTTCCGGATACCGACCTCCCGAGGAGGAATCCGCATGTTCCTGTCCCGCCGCGTCCCCGTTCTGCCCACCCCGGAGGAGGCGCTGCCCGGCCGCCCCGCCCCGGAGTTCCCGGTCCCGGAGCGCCATACGGTCCTGGGCAATCCGCTGCTGGGCCCGTATCCGGAGGGTCTGGAGACCGCGGACTTCGGTCTGGGCTGTTTCTGGGGCGCCGAGCGGAAGTTCTGGCAGACCCCCGGGGTCTGGACGACCCTCGTCGGCTACCAGGGCGGCCATACGCCCAACCCCTCCTACGAGGAGACCTGCTCGGGCGGCACCGGCCACACCGAGGCGGTCCGGGTCGTCTTCGACCCCGCCGTCGTCTCCTACGACCAGCTCCTGAAGCTCTTCTGGGAGTCCCACGACCCGACCCAGGGCTTCCGCCAGGGCAATGACGTGGGTACGCAGTACCGCTCGGCGATCTACACCCACTCCCCCGCCCAGGCCGAGGCCGCCGAGGCGTCCCGGGCCGCGTACCAGCGGGTCCTCACCGCCTCCGGCTACGGGACGATCACCACGGAGATCCTTCCGGCGGACGGCCGCCCGCTGTATCCGGCCGAGGGATATCACCAGCAGTACCTGGACAAGAATCCGGCCGGTTACTGCGGGATCGGCGGCACCGGCGTCAGCTGTCCGGTGGGCGTCGCCCCGGCCGAGGGCTGAGCCACCGGGCAGGACCCGGACCGCCGAGGTGAGCCGCCGAGGTGAGCCGCCGCCCCGCGCGGCGGCTCCCGCCCCCGCCCCGGGCCGGGCCGGGCCGGGCCGGGCCGTTGACCTCAAGTCCGGTTGAGCCCGTAGCTTCGCCGCATTCGACACGAACCGTGATGAGAGGCGGCGGCGGATGAACACGCTCGGCTCGGGGCCCGTCGGGGTCACCCTGGACGTCCGGCCCGACGGAGGGCATCTCGACGACGCCGTCCTGCTGGAGAGCCTCGGCTTCTCGACGATCTGGATCACCGGCGGCCAGTTGAAGGACGGGCTGGATCCGCTGCGGGACGTCGTCCGGGCCACCGAGACGGTCTCCGTGGGCAGTGCGATCATCCCCGCCTGGGGGTACTCACCGGACGAGGTGATCGCGCTCTGCCAGGACATCGAGTCCACGCATCCGGGTCGGCTGATCACCGGTCTCGGCGGGGTGCAGGGGGCCCGTCCGCTGAAGACCATGAACGCGTATCTGGACCGGCTGGACGAAGCCCGGCCGCCCGTACCCGCGAGTGCGCGGATACTCTCGGCGCTGGGCCCGAAGATGCTGGAGCTGGCCCGTGACCGCGCCGCCGGAGCGCTGCCGTTGATGGTCACACCGGAGTACACGGGACAGGCCCGGAGGACCCTCGGGGACGCGGCGACGCTGGCCGTGATGGAGTTCGTCGTCCTCGAAGAGGATCCGCGGGCGGCCAGGGACGCGGCCCGGGAGCCCGTCGCCTTCCTGTCCGAGGTCGGCGGCTATCCGCAGAACCTGCGCCGGATGGGCTTCACCGACGAGGACATCGCCGGGCAGAGCGACCGGATGATCGACGCGCTGGTCGCCTGGGGTGACGCCGACGCCGTCGGCGCCCGGGTGGGGCGCCATCTGCACGCGGGCGCCGACCAGGTGGTGCTGGTCGTCCAGCCCACCACCCCGGACACGGTCCCCCGCCGGGAGTGGCGCGAGCTGGCCGAAGTTCTCCTCCACTGAACCCGCCCGCCCCCGGCTCTCCACGCCCCCTGGCTCCGCACGAACCTCCGACTGCTCACCAACTCCCTTACCCACGGCCGGACATATCGCGAGCACGGCAGGAAGATCGCCAAACTGTCCGAATCATAGGCAACCCTTTTCACTCCATTGAGTGACCGCAACACCCCTGGTGATACTGCCCGGACCCGTAAGGCAAGGGCATTTCGAACCATCTCAGGGGAGAGCATGCGCATGCGCTTCAGAAGATCGTTACTCATATCGGTCGCCGTCGTGACGGGCGCGGCGCTCACCGTCGGGGCGGGCGCACCGCCGGGCGGTGGGTCGCCGGGCGGCCGGGGCGGGGACGGGACCGGGAAAGCCCGGGGGCCGGGGGCGGTGGCGCAGATCGTCACCCTGGTCACCGGCGACCGGGTCCATGTCGGGGCCAAGGGCGAGGTCATCGCCGTACGCCGGGCCGAGGGGCGGGAGGGGATGCCCTTCCGGACCCATCGCGCCGGGGGGCGTACCTATGTCGTACCGCATGACGCCCAGCGGCTGATCGCGGCCGGGAAGGTCGACCGGCAGCTGTTCGACATCACCGGGCTGACCGGTGCGGACGCCCGGCGGGCCTACCGGGACGGGGTGAAGCTGATCGTCAGCTACGGCGGGGCGTCCGCCGGGGCGGCGAAGGCGGGGGTACGGGCGTCGGCCGGGGTCAAGGAGCGGCGCGGGCTGCCCGCGGTGAACGCGGAGGCCCTGACCGTCGAGCCGAGGAACGCCACCGCCGTGTGGGACGCGCTGACCAGCGGCCCCCGGAGCGACGCCAAGTCCACCACGGCCGGGGTGACGAAGATCTGGCTGGACGCCGTGGTCAAGGCGAGCCTCGACAAGACGACGACGCAGATCGGGGCCCCGGCCGCGTGGGCGGGGTCGTACGACGGCACCGGTGTGAAGATCGCGGTCCTGGATACCGGGATCGACGGCACGCATCCCGATCTCGCGGGCCGGGTCACGGCCGAGCAGAACTTCTCCGACTCCGCCGACGCGAAGGACCGCCAGGGTCACGGCACCCATGTCGCGTCGACGGCCGCCGGACGGGGCGTCAAGGACAGTCGTTTCAAGGGTGTGGCGCCCGGCGCGACCCTCCTCAACGGCAAGGTCCTGGACGACTTCGGCGGCGGCAGCTGGTCCGGGATCATGGCCGGGATCGACTGGGCCGTCGCCCAAGGCGCCGATGTGGTGAATATGAGCCTCGGCGGCTACGACAGCTACGGCGTCGACCCGGTCGAGGCCCTGGTCAACAAGTACACGGCCGAAAAGGGTGTGCTCTTCGCGATCGCCGCGGGCAATTCCGGCCCCTACGGCTCCAGCGTCGGCACCCCGGGGACCGCCGCGGGCGCGCTGACCGTGGGCGCCGTGGACGACAACGACGAGCTGGCGTTCTTCTCCAGCCGCGGCCCCCGGGCCGACGACGGCGGAATCAAGCCGGATGTCACCGCCCCCGGGGTGGATGTCACCGCCGCCGCGGCGGCCGGGACCGGCGGTCAGAGCCCGCCCGGATATACCGGTATGAGCGGTACGTCGATGGCGTCGCCGCATGTCGCGGGCGCGGCGGCGATCCTCAAGCAGAAGAACCCGACCTGGACCGGTGACCGGATCAAGGCCGCCCTCGCCGGGTCGGCGAAGCCGGGCCCGTACAGCGTCTGGGAGCAGGGCACCGGCCGGATCGCGGTGGACCGGGCGGTCGCACAGCGGGTGGTCGCCGAGCCGACTTCGCTGACCGTGGGCACCCACCAGTGGCCGCACGACGACGCGGCGCCCGCCACCGAGCGGCTGACGTACCGCAACGAGGGCCCGACGGACATCGACCTCGATCTGGCCGTCACCGGTGCGAAGGGCCCCGACGGGCAGGCGGCGCCCGCCGGTCTGTTCAAGCTGGGGACGCAGCGCATCACGGTCCCCGCGGGCGGTACCGCGACCGCCGACGTGACCTCGGACATCGCGGTTCCCGGCGCGGCCGACGGCCGCTATCAGGCGGTGGTCACGGCGACCGGCGACGGCGGCCGTACGGCGCTGCGCACGGCGGTCGCCACGGAGCGGGAGCCGGAGTCGTACTCCGTCACCGTCAAAATGATCGGCCGGGACGGCGCGCCCGACCCCAGCGCGACCGCGTTCCTCGGCCGGCTCTCGCAGAACGGCGAGGGCGGCTTCATCCCGGTCGACGTCAGCTCCGGTGAGCGGACCGTACGGCTGCCCAAGGGCGAGTACGTCCTCTCCGGCGACACGTACCGGGCGTCCGGCCCGCACGCCGGGTACGACATCCTGGTCCAGCCCGGGCTCGTGGTGGACCGCGATGTCACGGCCGTCCTGGACACCAGGACCACCAAGCCGGTCGCCCTGAGCGTGCCGGACGGCACGGTGGCCGGAATCAACAGCGGCCTGGTCTACGAGGTGAGGCGGGGTCAGGCCCGGCACACGGGCACGGCCATAGGGCCGAGCGGCTCCACCCGGACCGCGCACGCCGGTCCGGCGCTGCCCGCCGGTTCGATGACCAACTGGGCCTACGGCAACTGGCAGAAGCCCGGTACCGACTACAACACCGCGACCCGGCTGACGGACAGCACCCGCTTCCCCACCGGTGTCACCAAGCGGTACAAGAAGTCCGACTTCGCCAAGGCGGATGTCGGTCTGGGTGCCTCGGTCCCCGGCAAGTGGAGCGACTACAGCGCCTACGCCATGTTCCCCGGCGTCGGGGGCCTGGGCGGAATCACCGTCGACCCGGCACAGGGCCGCCGGACGAGCTGGCTGGCCGGCGATGAAGGCATCACCTGGGATCTGTCGTACTTGCAGCTGAAGTCCCAGGACCCGTTCCAGTTCCCGGACTCCGCGCATGCCTTCCCCCAGGCACGGACCCTGAAGGCGGGCAAGACGTACCGGTTCGACTTCAATACCGGGGCCCACGGTCCGGCCCTGGCCACCGCCGGTGGCTGGGGCGTGTTCCGGACCGGTGACACGCTCCAGGGCTATGTGCCGTTCTTCTCGGACGGCCGGGGCAATCTGGACATCCTCTCGGACTTCGCCACGGCCAGGACGACACTCCACCGGGGTTCGACCGAGATCGGCGCGATCGACGTCCCGCCGTCCTTCGGCGACCTGTTCACCCTGCCCGCCGACCCGGCGACGTACACCCTGGCGACCTCGGTGACCAGGTCGGCGGAGATCGCCAGGGTCGGTACGCGGGTGGACGCCTCCTGGACGTTCCGTTCGCAGCGGACCGACACGGGGACGGAACAGCCGTTCTCCGTGGTCCGGTTCACCCCGAACGTGGCGCTGGACTCCACGGCCCCGGCCGGGAAGACCCAGACCTTCCCGGTCACCGTGCAGGGCTCGGCCGCCGGGAAGAACCTGAAGTCGCTGGCCGTCCAGGTCTCCTACGACGGTGGGAAGAAGTGGCAGAAGGTCACCGTGAAGAAGGGGCAGATCACGGTGAAGAACCCGGCCAAGGGCAAGGGCATCGTCCTGCGGGCCCAGGTCGCCGACAAGTCGGGCAACAAGGCTTCGGTGACCATCCACAACGCCTATCTCGGCCGGTGACCACCGGACGCGGGTAGCGCACCAGGCCGCCCGCCGGGACCCCGATCCGTCCGGGGTCCCGGCGGGCTTCTTCGTTTTCCCGCCGCCCGACAGCCCGCCATCACTCGGTGATTACGTAATCCCTCGCTATTACGGCCGTCGTTCTGTTGGTCTCGCCCCTCGGCCCGGACATGCTTCCCGGGTCGGGGGAGGGACCTCCTCCCCCGGTATCCCGATGTCGTACCCCTGGGGAGAGCCATGCGAAGAATCCGTGGAACCCACACCGGGAAATACCGTGGGAAAGCGCTGGGCTCCGGTGTCGCGATCGCGTTGGGGCTGGCCCTGACAGCCGGTCTGACCAGCACGGCGACCGCCGAGACGGCGAAGCCGGGCGGCGCCGCCGGAACAGCCGGTGGATTACTCGACGGCGCGTCGAAGAGCACCGGACACACCCTGACCCTGATCACCGGCGACCGGGTCACCGTCGACACGAAGGGCCGGACGACGGCTGTCGTACCCGCCCGGGGCCGTGAGGGCATAGCCGTCCGCTCGTTCACCGAGCGCGGCCGTAACTACGCGATTCCGTACGACGCCGAGCGGCTGATCGCCGCCGGGAAGGTCGACCGGCGGCTCTTCGACCTGACCGCCCTCGCCCGCCCCGAGGCCCGCCGGATCCACCGGGACGGCCTCAGGGTCATCGTGGCGTACGAGGGTTCATCGGCCCGGTCCGCGAAGGCGGGCGTCCGGGCGGCGGACGGCGGCACCGTACGGCGGAGCCTGCCGACCCTGAACGCGGACGCCGTCACCATGGCACCCGGCGCCGGCGCGGCGCTCTGGAACGCGCTGACCGACAGCGGTACCGGTACCGCGCGCGGCGGGACCGCCGCGAAGGCCGCCGCCGGGGTGGAGAAGATCTGGCTGGACGCCGCCGTCGGACCCGTCCTGGACCGGACCACGACCCAGATCGGGGCCCCGGCCGCCTGGTCGCGCTCGTACGACGGCACCGGGGTGAGGATCGCCGTCCTGGACACCGGGATCGACGGCACCCACCCCGATCTCGCGGGCCGGGTCGTCGCCGAGCGGGACTTCTCCGGTTCCGCCGACGCGAAGGACCGCAACGGCCACGGCACCCATGTCGCGTCCACGGCCGCCGGGCGTGGAGTGAAGGACGCCCGGTTCAAGGGTGTGGCGCCGGGCGCGACCCTGATCAACGGCAAGGTCCTCGGCGACAGCGGCGGCGGCGCGTACTCGGATGTCGTCGCGGGCATCGAGTGGGCCGTCGCCCAGGGCGCCGATGTGGTGAATATGAGCCTCGGCGGGGAGGACACCCCCGGTATCGACCCGCTGGAGGAGGCGGTGAACCGGCTGTCGGCGCAGCGGGGCGTGCTGTTCGCCGTCGCGGCGGGCAACTGGGGCCCCGGGGCGGGCTGGGTCAGCACCCCCGGCAGCGCCGACGCCGCCCTCACCGTGGGCGCCGTGGACGACAACGACGTACTCGCCGAGTTCTCCTCCCGGGGACCGGCGGCCTGGGGCGGTCCGGTGAAGCCCGATGTCACCGCGCCGGGTGTCGCCGTCACCGCCGCCGCCGCGACCGGCACGGCCCCGCAGGACCCGCCGGGCTACGCCACGCACAGCGGTACGTCGATGGCGACACCCCATGTCGCGGGCGCGGCGGCCGTCCTGCGGCAGCAGAACCCCACCTGGACCGGCGACCGGATCAAGGCCCTGCTGACGGGTACGGCGAAGCCGGGCGCGTACACCCCGCACGAGCAGGGCGCGGGCCGGATCGCCCTCGACCGGGCGATCGGCCAGCCCGTCGTCGCCGAGCCCTCCTCGCTCTCCCTCGGCACCCAACTGTGGCCGCATCAGGACGACGCGCCGGTCAGCCGGACGATCACCTACCGCAACACCGGTACGGCTCCGGTCACCCTCGACCTCTCCGTCGACGCCCGGAACCCGGCGGGCGGCCCGGCACCCGCCGGGTTCCTCACCCTCGACACCGGCCGGGTGACCGTCCCCGCGGGCGGTACCGCGTCCGTCGGGGTCACCGCGGACACCCGGATCGAAGGCGGCGGCGACGGCCACTACACGGCCGCGGTCACCGCCACCGGGGGCGACGGCGCCGTTCGTGTGCCTGTCGTCCTCGAACGCGAGGTGGAGTCGTACGACCTCACACTGAACGCCGTCGGCCGGGACGGGGCGACCGCCACCGGCTTCACCTCCACCGTCTTCGCCTTCACCGGCCGGGACGCGGGGCAGTCCCGTGAACCCGACCTCGCCTCCGGAACGGCGAAGGTCCGGCTACCGAAGGGGCGCTACGCCCTCGCGGGCGCTTCGCACGCGGCACAGGGCCCGCACGCCGGTCACGACCAGATGATCCGGCCCGAGCTGGTGATGGACCGGGATGTCGTGGTCACCCTGGACGCCCGCGAGACCCGGCCGGTCCGGATCTCCGTACCCGACCCCGCGGCAACCCCGCACTGGCGCGATGTCATCTCGACCCTGGAACGCGACGGACAGCGGTTCTACCGTGGGCTCTTCGTCAACCGTGACCTGGACGTCAGGACCGCGCATCTGGGTCCGGACGTCAGCGGCGGCACCCTCCGGCAGTCCTTCAACGGCTCCTGGGTGAACGGCACGAACGAGTACCACACCGCGCATCTCGTATCCGGGTCCCGGTTCTCCACCGGAACGGCACGGACGTTCACGGCGGCCGAGTTCGCCACGGTCGAGGTGGGTCTGGGCCAGTCAGTCGGCAACCGGCTGGCCGCGCTGAACGTCGGCGGGCATCTGGCCGATGGCGGCCACTTCTCCAAATACTCCCGCGCGCGGACGGGACCCGAACAGCTGACCGTACGGCTCTCCACCGCGCACGGGATCGTCTGGCGGCTGGGGATGTCCCAGCACATCCCGAACGTCTTCGGCGGGATCGAGTCCGTCTACGACCGGGAGCCGCAGGCCTACACGGCGGGCGAGACGTACCGGATCGACTTCAACACCGCCGCCCACGGCCCGCTCACCGACGAGACCTCGGGCGTCTTCCGGGACGGCAACACGATCCGGGCCTCGATGCAGACACTCGCCGACGGCCACGGCCACTCCGGCGGCAATCTGATCAGCGGCGCCCGGACGACCCTGCACCGGGGTACGGCCCTCGTCGCCGACCTCCCCCGCAGCCTGTTCTGGCGGGAGTCGGTCACCGTCCCCGCCGCCGACGGCCTCTACACCCTGAAGACGTACGTCACCCGCTCCCCGGAGGTCTCCCGGATCGCGAGCAAGGTCGAGGGCGTCTGGACGTTCCGGTCCGCGCAGACGGCCCAGCGGACGAAACTGCCGCTGTCGGTGGTCAGGTTCGCGCCCGCGACGGCGCTCGACGGTACGGCGCCCGCGGGCCGGCTCCAGACCTTCCCGGTCACCGTGCAGGGCCCGGCCGCCGGGGCGAACCTGAAGGCGCTCGCCGTCTTCGCCTCGACCGCCGGGGCGGGCTGGCAGCGGATCCCGGTGATCGACGGCAAGGTGACGATCGAGAACCCGGAGGCGGGCAAGTCCCTCTCGCTCCGGGCCGTCGTCGCCGACCGGCAGGGCAACACGGGAACGGTCACGATCCACGACGCCTACTTCGGCAAGTAACCCCGGTGATAAGGGTGTTGGGGCGATATCACGCACGTCATAACCGGTAGTCCGGCCGTTCGCACGGCAGGCTCCGGGGAGGGGGCGCCGACGACCGGGTCGGCGCCCCCTCCGACCCGGGGAGCGCCGTGCCCGAAGAACCAGCACACACCGCGACGACAAGACGGACAGCACCGATACGACGAACGCGACGGACACGACGGAGGTACGGAACGGCGGTCGCCACGGCCCTCGTCGTGGCCCTCACGGCCGGACTGACCGGTCCCGCCGCGCCGACCGGCCCCGTAGAAAGGGCGGGAAAGGCCGGGGCCGGGGCCGGGGCCGTCGCGAAGACCGGGCCCGGCGGAAAGAGCGCCACCGAGCGGCACACCGTCAGCCTGATCACCGGCGACCGGATCACCGTCGACGCCCGGGGCAGGCTGACCGGCGTCCGCCCGGCGCCCGGCCGGGAGCGGATCCCCGTCCGCTCCTTCACCGACAAGGGCCGGACCTACGCCGTCCCGCACGACGCGGAGCGGCTGCTCGCGGCCGGAAAGCTCGACCCGCGGTTCTTCGACACGGCCGCCCTGATCCGCCCCTCGGCGCGGAAGGCGTACGCGAAGGGCGTCCGGGCCGTCGTCCGGTACACCGCCGCGCGCGGCGGGGTCCGCGCCGTGGCCGGAGTGGCCGTACGACGCGGTCTGCCGTCCCTGAACGCCGAGGCCGTCACCACCGCGCCGGGCTCGGGCGCGGCCCTCTGGCGGGCCCTGACCAGGACGAACGCACGCGGGGCCGTCACCACCGCCCCCGGTGTCGACCGGATCTGGCTCGATGCCGTCACCGAACCCACCCTCGACCGGACCACGGCGCAGATCGGGGCCCCGGCCGCCTGGGCGGGCTCGTACGACGGCACGGGGGTGAAGATCGCCGTCCTGGACTCCGGGATCGACGCGGACCACCCGGACTTCGCGGGCCGGATCACCGAAGCCGCCGATCTCAGCGGCGGAAACGATCCGATGGACCGCACCGGACACGGCACGCATGTCGCGTCCATCGCACTGGGGTCAGGTGCGAAATCGGGCGGGAAGTACCGGGGCGTCGCCCCCGGCGCGACCCTGCTCAGCGCCAAGTTCCCCGCGGACAACGGGTTCGAGTCGGATCTGATGGCGGGGATCGACTGGGCCGTCGCACGGGGCGCGGACATCGTCAACATCAGCTATGGCACCTTTGACTCGCCCGGGGTCGATCCCCTCGAAGCGCTGATCAACCGCTACTCGGCGGAGCGGGGAACCCTCTTCGTCGTCGCGGCGGGCAACTACGGCCCCGGCACCGGGACGCTCACCTCCCCGGGCAGCGCCGAGGCCGCCCTGACCGTCGGCTCCGTCGACAGGAGCGACACGCTCGCCGACTCTTCCGGCCGGGGCCCCCGGGTCGGCGACGGCGGTATCAAACCGGATGTCACGGCCCCCGGTGTGGGCGTACTGGCCGCCGCCGCCGCGAACTCGGGCCCGGAGGACGCCCCCGGCTACCGCGCCGATTCGGGTACGTCGATGGCCGCGCCGCACGTCGCGGGCGCGGCGGCCCTGCTCAAGCAGAAGCACCCCGACTGGACCGGTCAGCGGATCAAGGCGGCCCTGATGGCGTCCGCGGAGCCGGGCCCGTACACCGTCCACCAGCAGGGCGCGGGCCGGATCGCCGTCGACCGGGCGCTGGCGCTGCCGCCGGTCACCGCCGAACCAGCCGTCCTCGACCTGGGCACGCCGCACTGGCCGCACCACGACGACACCCCGGTCAGCCGGACCGTCACCTATCACAACCACGGCCCGACGGCCCTCGCGTTCGATCTGACGGTCGCCGGTACGGGCCCCGGCGGCGCGCCCCTGCCCGCCGGTTTCCTGACCACGGGCGCGAGCCGGATCACCGTCCCGGCGGGCGGGACGACGACCGTGGACGTGATCGCCGACACCCGGATCGACGGCGGCGGCGACGGCCGCTACTCGGCGGCGGTCCTGGCGAGCCCCGTCACCACCGGACCCGGCGCGGCGACCCCGGTCCGTACCCTCGTCACCGTGGACCGGGAAGTGGAGTCGTACGACGTCACCCTGCGGGCCATCGGCCGGGACGGCGCGCCCGCCACCACATTCACCGCCGGGGTCACCGCCCTCACCGGGCTGGGCACCGGACACCGGTTCACCCCCGATCTGGCCACCGGGAGCGGCACCGTACGGCTCCCGCGCGGCGAGTACGTACTCGACGCGTTCTCCGACAACTCCGCCACCGGCGCGCCGGGCGATCTGCTGCTCCGGCCCCGGCTCACCGTCGACCGGGACACCGCCGTCGACCTCGACGCCCGCGACGCCCGGCCGGTGGACATCACCGTGCCCGACTCCGGCGTCCAGGAGTCGGGTGCCCTCGGCGGCTACGCCGTGACCCGGGACGGCCGGACCGTCGAAGGGGAGGTGCTCATCCATGGCTCCGGCTGGCTGCGGACCGCGCATCTGGGGCCCGACGACCCGGACGGCGGGCTACGCCAGTACTGGCGCGGCATCTGGACCGGACCCGGCACCGACTACCACACCCTCGCCGACCTGCCGGGGCTGCGGAGGTTCGCCACCGGCTATACCCGGCACTACCGGCCGGGCGAGCTGGCCACCGTCCGGGTCGGCCTCGGCGCCGCCGGTACCGGGGGCGAGAGCGCGCTCTCCGGTATCGCCGTACGGGGCGACGGCCGGGAGTTCCACTGGTCGCAGAGCAGCCCCGCCGGGACGCGCCGGACCGTCCGGGTCTCCGCCGAACCCGGGATCCGCTGGCAGCTGGAGAGCGCTCCGTACCGGAGCCAGGGCGAGGTCATGTCGCACCGGCTCGCCGAGGCGAGGTCCTTCGCGCCGGGCCGGACGTACCGGATCGACTTCAATACCGGGGTCCACTCCCCCTCGGCGGGTACGGGCCACGGGCGGTTCGCCCGGGACCGGAACTCGATCTACGCCTGGCTGCCGTCCTTCACCGACGGCCGGGGCAACCCCGGGCACAGCCTCACTTCCACCGCCACGACCACCCTGAGCCGGAACGGGGAGCTGATCGCCACCCTCGCCGACGACCTGGACTGGGGCGGGGCGGTGACCGTACCGGCGGCGGCCGGGGCGTACACCCTCGCCACCACGATCACCCGTGACCAGGCGATCGCCGATGTCGCCACCCGGATCGAGGGCCGCTGGACGTTCGAATCGGCGGAGACCGCGACCTGGACGGAGCTGCCGTTCTCCACGGTCCGCTTCCGGCCCGCCGTGGATCTCGCGTCGCGCGCCCCGGCCGGGCGGCTCCAGACCTTCCCGGTCACCGTCGAGGGCTCGGCCGCCGGGCCGAACCTGAAGGCGCTCGCGGTCTCCGTCTCGTACGACGGCGGTACGACCTGGCGGCCGGTGACCGTCACCGGGGGCCGGATCACCGTCCGCAACCCGGCGGCGGGCCGGGGCCTCGCCCTGCGCGCCGAGATCGCCGACCGGCAGGGCAATACGGCGGCCGTCACCGTCCACGACGCCTATCGCGGCAGGTAGCGGTCCTTTCAGCCCCGTGCCGGGGCCGGGGGCCGGGAAAACCGTTCGGCGGTGTTCCCGGCCCCCGGGTACGGTGGAGCCATGGGGCAACACCTGCACTACTTCTTCCTCTGATCGGACCGACGGCCGCGACCGTGTCGAGCGACGACTGACCGCTCCGCGCGTGTGCCGTTCCGGCCTGCCCTTCTCCGGCCTCGCCGCGCCGAACTCCGTCCCGGGCCCGCCCCCACCGGCCCGCCCGGGCCGTCTCCCGCGCCGCCGGACCCCTCCGTCATCAGGGAAGACCCATGCGCGACCGCGCCTCTTCGACCATGTCCGCGTCGACCACCACCACCCCGATCACCCCGTCCGCGTCCCCGTCACCGTCCGGCGGCGGCCGGGCCCAGCTCACCGTCCGGGACGTCTCCAAGGCGTACGGCCTGCGGCCCGTACTCGACCGGGTCTCCCTCACCATCCGCCCCGGTGAGCGGGCCGCCGTCATCGGCGAGAACGGCTCAGGGAAGTCCACCCTGCTCCGGCTGCTCGCGGGCGACGAGACCCCCGACGACGGGGAGATCACCGTCGTCGCCCCCGGCGGTACCGGACATCTCGCCCAGACCCTCGACCGGGGCTTCGGCCTCGGCCCCGGCCACACCGTTCAAGACGCCGTCGACGCCGCCCTCGCCGACCTCCGGGAGATCGAGCGGCGGCTGCGGGCCGCCGAGGCGGAGCTGGGCGCCGATCCGGACGAGGAGCGGCTGACCGCGTACGGCGAACTGCTCACCGCCTTCGAGGAGCGCGGCGGCTACGAGGCCGACGCCCGGGTCGACGCCGCCCTGCACGGCCTCGGAATCGGCGGCATCGGCCGGGACCGGGCCCTCGGCAGCCTCTCCGGCGGCGAACGGTCCCGGCTCGCCCTCGCCTGCGTCCTCGCCGCCGACCCCGAGCTGCTGCTGCTCGACGAGCCGACGAACCACCTGGACCGGCGGGCCGTGGAGTGGCTGGAGAACCGGCTGCGGGCCCACCGCGGCACGGTCGTCGCCGTCACCCACGACCGGGCGTTCCTCGAAGGGGTCGCCACCACCGTGCTGGAGGTCGACCGGGACACCCGGGACGTCCGGCGGTACGGCGACGGCTGGACCGGCTACCGGACGGCGAAGGCCGCGGCCCGCCGCCGCTGGGAGCAGGACCACCAGGAGTATCTGGCCGAGCTGGCCAGGACGGAGGAGGAGGTCGAGGCGGCCGGACGGCGCCTGGCGACCAGCGGAAAGGACCCCGGCCAGGGGTTCGGCAAGCACCGCCGGTCACACGAGGCCAAGCTCTCCGGCCGGATCAGGGCCGCCCGGCAGCGGCTGGACCGGCTGCGCCGCGACCCGGTGGCGGCCCCGCCGGAGCCCCTCCGCTTCCGGGCCGCCCCGGTCACGTCGTCGGCGCTCGCGGCACCCGAAGCGGCACCTGAAACGGCGCCCGAAGCGGCCTCCGACGCGGCCTCCGACGCGACCGCCGGAGCAGTCCCCCGGGCGACCGCGGGTCCGGACGCACCGGCGGGGCCCGTCCCCGGCGCGGCTGCTCCCGGAGCCGGTACGGCCACCGGTCCCGTGGTCGCACTGGCCGATGTCGCCGTCGCCGACCGGCTGCGGCTGGACCGGCTCTCCGTGGCACCCGGCGACCGGCTGCTGGTGACCGGCCCGAACGGAGCCGGGAAGACGACCCTGCTCCGGGTGCTCGCCGGTGAGCTGCGCCCGGACCGGGGGACCGTCCACCGCGCCGCCCGGGTCCGGGTCGGCTATCTCCCGCAGGAACTGCCGCCGGTGCCGTCGCCCCGGTCGCTGCTCGCGGCGTACGCGGCGGGCCGCCCCGGCCATCCCGACGAGTACGAGTCCGAACTCCTCGGGCTCGGTCTGTTCCGCGCCGACGATCTGACCGTGCCGGTCGGCGCGCTCTCCGTCGGCCAGCAGCGGCGGCTGGCGCTGGCCCGCCTCGTCGTCGCCCCGGCGGATCTCCTCGTCCTCGACGAGCCCACCAACCATGTGGCGTTGAGCCTGGTGGAGGAGTTGGAGGAGGCCCTGGGCCGGTACGAGGGCGCGATCGTCGCGGTCTCCCACGACCGGCGCTTCCGCGCGGGCTTCGGCGGGGACCGGCTGGAGCTGCGGGACGGCCGCCGGGCGGGCTGACCCGGGAACGCGGTTAGGGTCGTGTCCGTGGGGAAGAGCGAACAGCGGACCACGGCCGACCCGACCACGGCCGACAGCGGTAACAACGACAGTACGGATCCGGAGGCGGCGATACCCGCCGGGACGACGGCGGACGGCGCGGCGACACCGGACGGCGGAACGACGGCGGACGCGGACACCGAAACCGGCGCGGGCACGGGCACGGGCGCGGCTTCCGTCGCGGACCGGCGGCGCGGGCTGCTCGTACCGCTGATCGCGACCGGTCTCGTCGTCCCGCTGTACGTCCTGTGGGCGGGCTGGCTGGCCACCGGCGGCGGTGATCTCGCGGCCCAGCTCCACTGGACCGGCTTCGCCGAGGCGCACCCCTCGTCCGCGTACAACCTGTCCTGGTACGGGGGCACCCACACCGCGAACTACAGCCTGCTCGCCCCGCCGCTGATGGCCCTCTTCGGGGTCCGGGCCGTCTCGGTGGCCGCCGGGCTCGTCGGCACCTGGGCGATGGCGATGATCTTCGTCCGCAGCGGGGTGCGGTATCCGGTCTGGCCCGCGATCGCGGGCGCGCTGGCGCTCTGGGCGAATATCGCCTCCGGCCGGACGACGTTCGCCCTGGGCACCGCGATCGGTCTGGTCGCCCTGGTGTTCCTGCAAAGGAAGCTGCTCGCGGTCGCGGCCGTCGGCGCGGCGCTGGCCACGGCGGCGAGCCCGGTGGCCGGGCTGTTCCTGGTCGTCGTGGGAGCGGCGTATCTGCTGGAGCGGCGGTGGCGCCCGGCCGTCGCGCTGCTGGTACCGCCCGCCCTGGTGGTGGGGGTGACGACGGTCCTCTTCCCCTTCGACGGGGAGATGCCGATGCAGACCAACAAGCTGTGGATGCCGCTGTGGGTGTCGGCCGTACTGGTCCTGGCGGCCCCGCGCGGCCGGGAGTGGCGGCTGGTGCGGTGGGGCGCCGCGGTCTACGCCCTCGGGGTGGTCCTGACGTACTTCACGCCCTCGCCCATCGGCCGCAATGTGGAGCGGCTCGCGGGTCTCGCCGGGCCGCCGGTGCTGGTCGCGGCGGTGATCGCGGCGGTCTGCGCGCTGGGCGGCCCGGCGGCGGTCCGGGAGGCGGTCCGGCGTACCGGACGGGCGGCGCTGGTACCCGTGGTGTCGGTGGTGGCGCTGACGGCGATGCTGGCGGTCAACGCGCACTGGCTGGGCGACAAGACCGAGGACGATCTCGTCGTCTCCAACAAGGTGCCGGTCTGGGCGAAGGAGACCGACGCCCTGGTCCGGGAGCTGGAGCGGCTGGGCGCCGACCGGACCCGGGTCGAGGTGGTGCCCGCGCGCAACCACCGCGAGGCGACCGTACTCGCCCCGCACGTCAATATGGCCCGCGGCTGGAACCGGCAGCTCGACGTCGAGCGGGGGCGCCTCTTCTACGACGGGTCGCTGAACGAGACGACGTACCGGGAGTGGCTCGACCGCTGGGCCGTCGGCTTCGTGGTGCTCCACCACGGGCGGCCGGACGGGCCCGCCGAGGCGGAAGCCGCCCTGGTCCGCAGCGGCCCCGGCTATCTGAAGCGGGTGTGGCGGGACGACAACTGGTCGGTCTACCGGGTCCGGGACGCGGTACCACTGGTCTCGGCGCCCGCCGAGGTCGCCGACCAGAACCGGGCCGAGATGGTCGTACGGATGCCCGCCGCCGGGTCCGTGACGGTACGGGTCGCCCACTCGCCGTGGCTGCGGGCGGAGGGCGCCTGCCTGGAGCCCGACGGGGAGTACACCCGGCTGACCGTGAAGGAGGCGGGCGAGTACCGGCTGCACTCGGCGTACCGGCTGCCGTGGACGGCGGACCCCGGCTGCTGAGACGGCCCCGGACCACGGCGACGGAAGAGTACGAGAAAGGCGGCACCCTCCCGGGGTGCCGCCTTCGTCGTCGTACGCGCCGGTACGGAGTCGGGTCGGATCAGAGCGCGGAGCCCTGCTTCCAGGCCGCCCAGTCCATGTTCCAGCCGTTCAGGCCGTTGTCCGGCTTGATGGTCTCGTCCTTGGAGTTCTTGACGATCACGACATCACCGATCAGGGAGTTGTCGTAGAACCAGGCACCGGGCTGGTTGGGGTCGTTGGCGCCCTTCTTGTCGTTCAGACCGACACAGCCGTGGCTGGTGTTCTGACCGCCGAAGACCGAGTCGGAGCCCCAGTAGTTGCCGTGGATGAAGGTGCCGGAGGTGGAGAGCCGCATGGCGTGCGGAACATCCGGGATGTCGTACTCGCCGCCGAAGCCGACGGTCGCGCCGTTCATCCGGGTCTCCTTGAACTTCTCGGAGATCACCATCTGACCGTTGTACGTCGGGGTGGCCGCGGCGCCCGCGGAGATCGGGATGGTCCGGATCGTCTTGCCGTTCCGCTGAATCACCATCTGCTTCGACTTGGCGTCGACGGTGGAGACCTGGTTACGGCCGACCTTGAAAGTCACGGTCTTCTGCTGGACGCCGGTGACACCCGGCGCGCCCTCGACCCCGTCCAGGGCGAGCTTCAGCGTGACCGTGGAGCCTTCCTTCCAGTACTGCTCGGGCCGGAAGTCGAGCCGCTGCGAGTTGAACCAGTGGCCGACGATCTCCTGACCGCCGGTCGAGGTCACGGTGATCCCGGACTGGACGGCCTTGCGGTCCTTGATCGGCTTGTTGAAGTTGATCGACACCGGCATCCCGACGCCGACGGTCGACCCGTCCTCCGGGGTGAAGGTGCCGATGAAGCTGTTGCCGGGCGAGACGGTCGTGAACGAGCCGTTCTCGTGGACGGTCAGGCCCTTGTCGTCCTTCGCGGTCGCGGTCACCTTGTACGAGGTCGACCGCTTCAGCGGCTTCGCGGGGGTCCAGCTCTTCCCGTCGGCGGCGATCTTGCCCTCGACGGGCTTCCCCTCCGAGGTGACCATCTTGACCTCGGTGAGGGTGCCGTCCACGACGGAGACCTTGGAGTTGTTGATACTGCCGTTCTTCGAGCCGTTCTTGGGCTCGATAGCTATTCGAGCCTTCGAGACCTCCTTGGCCGCGGCCTGGTCGACCTGGTCCTGAGCGCTCTTGCCGCCGTCGCCCTTACCGCTGTCGCCGTCGCCGCTACAACCGGCGAGCACCATCACACCACCGAGCACAGCGGACGCGACCATCAGCCCCCGGCGCCGCTTGCTGTCCGTCATCACACGCTTCTCCATTGTCGCCTGTCCCCCAGTCCCCTGACCGAACAGTGGGGAACACATCCGTTACCAGGCGTTCGGTTCCACATTCTCTTCGTGATGTGGTGAACACCACTCGTGATTTTTCGGCCGCTCCCCCGGATTCCCCGGACGCGCCGCCTCCAGCCACGGTACGTGACCGGTACCGAGGCACCTTGGCGGATTCCCCGCCGCCGGGCCGACCCCGATTTCCTCCGGAGGCCGCGGGTTCACTAGCATCGGCGCACCGCGACCGGCCGCGCCGGGTCCGCGTCTCCCGTCCCCCATGTCGCCCCGCGCGCCCGGGACTTCCCGGCATCCCTTCCGTACGCCCCGGTCAACCGACCGGCCCGTTCGGCCATCCTTCCGGTCGAACGGGTCCGTCCCGGCCGACCCGTTCGACCCGCTCGGCCCGCCCCACCCAAGGCCCCGTCAAGGCCGCTTCAAAGCTTCGCCAAAACTCGTCCCGCCGTCCCGGGGCTCACCCCCGAGGCCCGCCCAGGGCCCGTCCCGGGCTTCCCCAGGCTTGCCCCCAAGGAGGATCACGTCCGTGTCGATCGCCCGTCGACCACTGCTGACCGCCGTCGCCGCCGGAGCCCTGCTCTGCGCGCTCTGGTTCGTCCCGTCCGCGAACGCGAACGCGGCACCGGCGCCCGAGCGGCCCCGCACCGGCTGGACGCACGGCATCACCGGGCCCGGCGGCGGCGAACAGTCACCACCGCGCCTGGCGGACACCGGCAGCTTCGACTCGACGCCGTACATCATCGGCGGTACGGGCTTTCTGGCGGTGGGCATCGCGTTCGTCACCTACGCGGTACGACGCGGCCACGCACCGGCGCCCGTCGCCCCCGGCGCCGAGCAGGGGACGCCGCCGCAGCACTGACGCCGGGCGGCGGGCCCGGGCGCGAGCGTCGCAATCGTCGCGATCGCAATGGGCCCCGCTCGTCGTGGTGTGCCTTGTGCGCCGGGGCGGTTGTGTGCCAGATACGCCGGGGCGGCGGACCGGTGGGCCCAGGGGGCGTGCCGGCGTGGCGGGCCGCCTGGCCCGGGGGGCCGTGACAGGACCGCGGACCGGCTCAGCCCAGGGGCCGTGCCGGGGCGGCGGGCCGCTCAGCCCAGAGGGCCCGTGACGGGCTCCACCGCCGCGATCAGCCGGCCGTCCCGGACGAACTCCTCCGCCGCCGCCAGATCCGGGGCGAGAAAACGGTCCGGCCCCGGCCCGCCGACCCCCGCGTCCCGCAGGGCCGCCACCGCCGCACGGGACGCGGGCGCCGGAACGAGCCCCTCGCGCAACTCGATCGCACGGGCGGCGGCGTACAACTCGATCCCGATGATCCGCCCCAGCGCGTCCACGGCCGTCCGCAGCTTGCGCGCCGCCGACCAGCCCATCGAGACATGGTCCTCCTGCATCGCCGACGACGGGATCGAGTCGACGGAAGCCGGGACGGCCAGCCGCTTCATCTCCGACACCAGCGCCGCCTGGGTGTACTGGGCGATCATCAGACCCGAGTCGACACCCGGATCGTCGGCCAGGAACGGCGGCAGACCATGGCTGCGGTTCTTGTCGAGCAGCCGGTCCGTACGGCGCTCCGCGATGGACCCCAGATCGGCGGCGGCGATCGCCAGGAAATCCAGCACATACGCGACCGGCGCGCCGTGGAAGTTACCGTTGGACTCCACCCGGCCCGCCTCCGGCAGCACCACCGGATTGTCCACGGCGGCGGCGAGTTCACGATCCGCGACCAGCCGGGCATGCTCCAGCGTGTCCCGGCCCGCGCCCGCCACCTGCGGGGCACAGCGCACGGAGTACGCGTCCTGCACGCGCGGCGCCTCGTCCTGCTGGTAGTGGCCGGTGAGCCCCGAACCCCTCAGCACCGCCGCCATATTGGAGGCGGCCACCGCCTGACCCGGATGCGGCCGGATCGCGTGCAGCTCCGGCGCCAGCACCCGCTCCGTCCCCAGCAGCGCCTCCAGGGAGAGCGCGGCGGTGATATCGGCGGACGTATGCAGCCGCCGGAGGTCGTCGAGCGCCAGCAGCAGCATCCCCAGCATGCCGTCCGTACCGTTCAGCAGGGCCAGGCCCTCCTTCTCCCGCAGCACCACCGGCTCGATCCCGTGCTCCGCGAGCAACTCCCCGGCGGGCCGCACCCGCCCGTCGGGACCCTCCGCGTCCCCCTCCCCCATCAGGGCCAGCGCACAGTGCGAAAGCGGCGCGAGATCCCCCGAGCAGCCGAGGGAACCGTACTCGTGGACGACGGGCGTGATTTTTGCGTTGAGCACGGCGGCCATGGTGCGGGCGACCTCCGGCCGTACACCGGTATGCCCCGAACACACCGTCTTCAGCCGCAGGAACATCAGCGCCCGGACGACCTCCCGCTCCACCGCCGGCCCCGAACCCGCGGCATGCGAACGCACGATGTTCCGCTGCAACGCGGCCCGCAGCTCCGGCCCGATATGCCGGGTCGCCAGCGCGCCGAACCCGGTGGACACGCCGTACACCGGCTCGGGCTTGGCCGCGAGCGCGTCCACAACGGCCCGCGCGACCCCGAGCGCGGCCTCGGCCTCGGCCGAAATCACCACCCGGGCGCCGTGCCGGGCGACGGCCACGACATCGGCGGAACTGGTACCGGACGTCCCCACCACGACGGTATGCATATCCATATTCAGCAGCGTACGTTTTGAATGCGCCCATGTCACGGGGTCGCCTCCCGCTGTGGGGCGCCTGGTCCTCAGGCGCCTGGTGCTGAGGTTGCCTGTGCCCAGGCGGGGTGTTCGCGCCTCAGGCGCCGGCGGGGCGGGGGCGCCTCCCGCTGTGGGGTGCCTGGTCCCTCAGGCGCCTGGTGCCGGGGTTGCCTGTGTCCAGGCAGGGTGTTCGCGCCTCAGGCGCCGGCGGGGCTGTTGAAGATGTGACCGTTGCTCCGGCGGTATGCGGGCGGTCTTGTCTTGTGGCGGGAGGGTCGGTGGCCTCCGGGCTCACCTCCTCACGGACGGCGGAAGTGGGGTCGCCTGAGAGGCAGACCCGTTTCTTTTCCGCCGTCCGTTGCGGGGGCGACCCTGCACCCCCCGACCACGCCGACCGAACTTGTCCCCTGGTGCTGGAGCCCGTCCCGGGGAGGGGAGATTGCCACCTGATGTGGTCGGTCCACCCGCGCCTGGGTGGCTGGCTGATCGCGCAGTTCCCCGCGCCCCCAAGAGGGGCCCGTCTCCTCTACAGGTCCGGCGAGAGGGAGAGCATTTAGGGGCGCGGGGAACTGCGCGACAAGCCACGACCGGCCCGCAGTCGAAACACCTCCGGAGGAAGCACTATCCACCCCCGCCGGGAGGGCGTTCCCCTCCCGAAGGCGGCTCGGGGAAAGCAACCAGGGGCGCGGGGAACTGCGCGACCAGCCACAGCCGGGCCGCGGGCGAAACACCTCCGGAGGAAGCACTACCCATCCCGCCCGGAGGGCGCCCCCTCCCCGAGGCGGCTCGGGGAAAGCAACCAGGGGCGCGGGGAACTGCGCGACCAGCCCACGACGGGGTGCGGCCGGAACTCATTCGGAGGAGGCACTATCCACCCCCGCCCGGAGGGCGCTCCCCTCCCGAAGGCGGCCCGGGGGAAGCAACCCAGGTGGCGCTGGGGGTCCCCCCGTCGCCGAAGGCACAGGGGGCGGAACTGCGCGAACAGCCAGCCACGGTCCGCAGGCCGCGAACAACACCAGGCCCCGCGGCGCGGCCCGTGGCGGATCCTCCCCGGAGGGGTGCGAGGTCAGTCCGGGTGGGCGCCCCGGAAGCGGCGGCGGTCTTGAGGGGGGCTGCCCGGCGGCGTGTCCGCGAGCCGGAGGACCGCCCCGTCCCGCCCCGCCACCACCGGCTTCGCCGACCCCGCCGCCTTCGCCCGGTACTGCGCCGCGTCCGCCAGCCGAAACAGCCGTCGCGCGGTGCGGATCTGACCGATCGGATCTCCGGTGGACGCGACCCCGCAGGCGACGCCTTCGCCGAGTTCGAGTTCGGCGGCCCGGACGCAGAGTTCGTCGGCGACCCGGACGACGTCGTCGGCCGAAGGCCCCACGCACACCAGGCAGAATTCGTCTCCGCCGAGGCGGGCGGCGAGTGCGTCGGTCAGTATCGCCCCGCAGAGGGAGAGTACGGATCCGAACCGTTCGAGGAGCCGGTCGCCGACTTCGTGGCCGTGGGTGTCGTTGACCCGTTTCAGTCCGTTGAGGTCGCAGACGACGAGGCTGACGACGGTTCCGTCGACCCGGTGCTGTTCGAGGGCTTCGTCGAGCCGGGTGTCGACCGCGCGCCGGTTGGCGAGTCCGGTGAGGGGGTCGGTGAAGGCGAGCCGTCGTACTTCCTCCAGCCGTTCGGTCTGGGCGATGCCCGCGGCGACGACGGAGGCGAGGACGGTGGCGAAGTGGGCTTCGTCGCGGCCGAAGACGGGCGCGTCGAGGGGGCGGGCCACGTACAGCTCGCCCCAGGCCCGCCCGTGCAGCACGATGGGTGCGACGACGCAGCAGCCGCGCTGTCGGCGGCGGAGGGCGGCGGCCCGGCCGCCGGGCCCGCCGGGTGGGGGCACGGAGGGGTGCCGGTAGCCGCGTACGGGCTCCCCGGCCGCCGGTACGCCGGCCGCGCCCGGCCCGTCGTCGCCGGGGCCGTACTCCGGGACGACGGAGTCCCGCCCGGGGCGGATTCCGGCCGCAATCGTGCTGCCGCCGGGTGTCTCCCCCGGCTGTTCGGGTTCCGCCGTCTCGACCCATGCCTCGGGTTCGCCGCCGCCCGCCCACCGCTCGTGCAGGAACTCGGTGATCTCCGGGAACCGGTTGACGGGGTAGGTCTCGGCGTCCGGGAACTCCTCTTCGTCCGCTGCCCGCGCCCCGGCGTTGACCAGCACTTTCAACCGGCCCAGCTCTCGTTCCCAGACGGAGAGCGCGGCGAAGGAGCCGTCGAGCGCGGCACACGCGCCGAGCGCGGCGGCGCGCCAGAACTCGCGCGGGGTCTGTGCCGCCGCCATCGCCTGGGCCAGTGCCACCACGGCCCGCAATCGCCGATCCTCAGCCATCACCCCAGCCTAAGGACCTCTGTCCGGATTCCGCTGGTTGGACTGGCCCGGGTCGGCTCACCCAGGGTGACGGCCGCCGGTGGGCGGCTCACTCACCGGGCCACACGGGCTTCCGCTTCTCGTTGAACGCGGCCACGCCCTCCGCCCGGTCCCCGGAGAAGGCGACCGTACGCCAGGCCGCGTCCTCCACCTCCAGACCGGCCTTCAGATCGAGCCCCTGCCCGAGCCGCAGGGCGCGTTTGGCGGCCCGCAGCCCGACGGGTGAGTTGCCGGCGATCCGGTCGGCGAGCGCCAGCGCCTCCGTCCTGGCGTCGTCGCCGTCGGCCGCGAGCCGGTCCACCAGGCCCAGTGCCAGCGCCTCGTCGGCGGCGACCCGGCGGGCGGTGAACACCAGCTCGGCGGCGCGGGCGGCGCCGACGCGGCGGGGCAGCAGCTGCGTACCGCCGCCGCCGGGAATGACGCCCACCGACACCTCGGGCAGGGCCACGACGGTCGTCGGATCGGCCACGATCACATCGCAGGCGAGGGCGAGTTCGTAGCCGCCGCCGAGGGCATAGCCGTGTACGGCGGCGACGGCGGGCATCGGCAGCTCCAGTACGCCGGTGTACGCGGCCCGGGCCAGCGGGCGCTGCCGTACCAAGTCGGCGTCGGAGAAGGAGTTGCGTTCCTTCAGATCGGCGCCGACGCAAAAGGCCCGGTCGTGGGAGGAGGTCAGTACGGTCACCCGGACGTCCGGGTCGGCCGCGAGAGCCGTACACGCCTCGGCGATGGAGCGGGCCATCGCGGAGGAGACCGCGTTCATCGCGGCGGGCCGGTCGAGGACGAGTTCGGCGACATGCCCGTGGGTGCGGACGGCGACGTACTCGCCGAACCGCCGCTCGGGCGGCGCCGCGTCCCCGGGCTCCCCGGCAGCGCCCGCCGCGTCCGCGGCGAGGAAGGAAGGCGAGAGCGGGGGCGAGGAACGCGGGGGCAGCGGGGAAGGCGGGTCTTCCGACGGCGGTACGGACATCCGACACCCTTCCGGTTAACGACGGTTCACCGGATCATAGGCCGCCCCTCTCTCCCTTCCGCAAGCCCCCTTTTCCCAGGGGCCGTGCCGGGGAGAGCATCTAGGGGCGCGAGGAACTGCGCGACCAGCCCACGACGGCCCGCGGTCGAAACACCTCCGGACGAAGCACTACCCATCCCGCCCGGAGGGCCCCCTTCCCAAGGCCGATGAGAAGGGCAACCAGGGGCGCGAGGAACTGCGCGACCAGCCCACGACGGCCCGCGGTCGAAACACCTCCGGACGAAGCACTACCCATCCCGCCCGGAGGGCCCCTTCCCAAGGCCGATGAGAAGGGCAACCAGGGGCGCGAGGAACTGCGCGACCAGCCACGACGGTGGTGCAGACCGCGAACAACACCAGGCCGCCGGGCGAGACCCGGGGTGGTGGACCTCACCCGGAGAGCCAAGGCGCTGGGGGTCCCCCCAGCGCCGAAGGCACATTCGCAGGCGGGAATGCAACGCGTCAGACGCGGCGCGAGAGCATCCAGGGTTCCACCACGCCCAGCCCCCGGACCGGGCGCTGCCACATCGGCTGGAGCGCGTAGCGGTACGGCGGCGGGGGCTCGCCCTCCTTTTCGGCCGTCGCGGCTTCCTCCGCCGCCTGTGTCTCGGATTTGGGCGCGTCGCCGTTTCTGATGAGTTCGAGGGCGAAGGCGCCGTCGACCAGGATGGTGTCCTTGGGCGCTATCGAGGTGAGCCTGCTGGCCAGGTTGACGGTGGTGCCGAAGACGTCGCCCATGCGGGTCGTGACGGTGCCGAAGGCGAGTCCGACCCGGAGGGACGGCATGACTTCGTCCTGTTGCATCGCGTCGATCAGCCGGAGCGCGATCTCGGAGGCGGTGCCGGAGTCGTCGGCGGCGTAGAGCACTTCGTCGCCGAGGGTTTTGATGAGCCGGCCGCCGTGGGCGGCGACGAGGTCGGCGGCGGTGGTCTCGAAGATTTCGACGAGTTCGCCGAGTTCTTCCTCTTCGAGTCGCCGGGTGAGCCGGGTGAAGCCGACGAGGTCGGCGAAGCCGATGGCGAGCCGCCGGTCGACCATTTCCTCGTCGTCGGCGGCTTGGACGACGCGTCCGGTGGCGGCGGCGAGCTGGCGCCGCCAGACGTAGACGAGGAATTCCTGGAGTTCGGGCAGGAGCAGTTCGATCAGCGGATACGTGACTTCGGTCCGGGTCATGCCCGGTTCCGGTGGTTCGGTGAGTCCTTCGAGGAAGGAGTCGATCTGCCATTCGGCGAGCCGGGCCGTGGTCTGGCCGGTGGAGCGGGCGACCTGGATGGCCATGGGTTCGCTGAGGAGTCCGGCTTCGACGAGTCCGGCGAGTCGCCGGAGTGCCAGGACGTCGGCTTCGGTGAGGGCTTTGGCCTGGCCGATGTCGGCGAAGCCCATGGCCCGCCAGAAGCGGGAGCCGAGTTCGATGGAGACTCCGGCGGTCCTGGCGGCCTGGAAGGGGGTGTAGCGGCGTTCGGCGCCGAGGATGAGTTGTTCGAGCCGGATGGCGAGGGGGTCGTCGGTGGGTTCGGCGGTGTGGTCGACGGCGTGCAGCGGGGTGGGGTGTACGGCCGCCGGGCCCGAAGCCGGTCCCGAGCCCTGGCCCGGTCCGGACGCGGGGCCCGTACGCGGCGGTCCGCCCGTGCGGCCGGGGTCGGCCGGGGGGCCCGCGTCGTCCGTCGGCGAAGGCGACGAAGCCGCCGCGGACCCGCCGGAACGTCCGGAGTCGTCGGACGCGCCCGCGCCGGAAGTGGTGTCGTCGACGGTCACCAGCCGCCTCCTGCCCTTTCCCCGCGCAATTGCCCTGCCGCTCTGTCGCTCGATCGCCTCAACGATACGGCAGATGTGCCCTGGCTCACGTCCTCCCGGCGGTTCCGGTCCGCCGTGGGCCGGGGGCCGCCGTGAGCCGGGCCTCCGCCGGTTCCCTTCGGTCGCCGAACCGCCGCCGACCAGGCATCACGCCGGGCTCGGCGGGATACCGCGACGGTACCCGCGGGGCCGCCGGACGCCCCGCCGCGCGCCCGCGGCCCGGCGCCACCGGCCGGGTGACGTCATGGGCGAACCTACGGGGCGGCACGGGGTGGGCGGTACGTGCCGTACGCCACGTACCCCGCACCCGTCCCGGGTCAGCCCGTCGCCGCGGGCCGCAGATGGACCACGTCACCCGCGCCGACGGCCCGCCGCTCCCCGCCCGCGAGGGCCAGGACCAGCCGTCCGTCACCGTCGAGGGCGACCGCCTCGCCGGTCAGGGACCGGTCGCCGGGCAGTTCGGCCCGTACCGTACGGCCCAGCGTCGCACAGCCCGCCGCATATGCCGCCTGCACGGTCGAGGCGGCCGGGTCGCCGCTCGCCGCGCGCCAGTCGCCGTACCACCGCTCCAGGGACCGCAGGACGGCCCGCAGCAGCGGATCGCGGTCGGTGGAGACGGCATCCGCCATGGCCAGCGATCCGGCGGTGGGTACCGGCAGTTCACCGGCGCGCAGGGTGACGTTGATCCCGATCCCGACGACGACCGCGCCGTCCTCGGGGCCGCCCGCGCGCTCCATCAGGATCCCGCCGGTCTTGCGCTCCTCGCCGCCGACCCGGACGAGCAGGTCGTTGGGCCATTTGAGGGACATGTCGACCCCGGCGGAGCGGCTGAGTCCGGTGGCGGCGGCGACCCCGGCGAGCAGCGGCAGCCAGCCCCAGCGCTCCACCGGGACGCCGGGTCCCGGGCGCAGCAGTACGGAGAGGAAGAGCCCGGAGCGCGCGGGGGCGGTCCACCGCCGGTCGAGGCGGCCCCGGCCCGCGGTCTGTTCCTCGGCGACCAGGACGGCGCCTTCCGGCAGTCCGGGTTCGCGGCCGACCCGGGCGACGAGGTCCGCGTTGGTGGAGCCGGTGGCGGGGACGACGTCGAGGGACGTCCACAGTCCGCCGGGGCGTACGAGGGCCCGGCGGAGGGCGGGGGCGTTCAGCGGCGGGCGCTCCAGATCGCCCCAGCGGCCGCCTCCGGCGGTCTCGGCCGACCGCTCGTCGGGGCTGGTCCCAGGCGCATTCTCAGACGTCATGCAAGCCAGCGTAGGTGTGGCATACGCCGCACTGCGCGGCCGTATCGCCGCCGATACGCTACGAACCGGTAGCCGAAGGCGACGACCCGCCGGGCGCCCGTCCCCCGTTCTCGTCGCGTTCAGGGAGCCGTATCCCGATGTCAGAGCCGGAGCAGTACGACAGCACCACTCACACCACGGCGGGCCGGATCGAGGATCTGCGGCGCCGGACCGACGAGGCCGTGCACGCGGGTTCGGCGCGGGCGGTGGAGAAGCAGCACGCCAAGGGGAAGCTGACCGCCCGGGAGCGGATCGCCCTGCTGCTGGACGAGGAGTCGTTCGTCGAGTTGGACGGGCTGGCGCGGCACCGGTCGACCAATTTCGGGCTGGACCGGACCCGGCCGTACGGCGACGGGGTGGTCACCGGCTACGGCACGGTCGACGGCCGTCCGGTGGCGGTCTTCTCGCAGGACTTCACGGTCTTCGGCGGCGCGCTGGGCGAGGTCTACGGCCAGAAGATCATCAAGGTGATGGACTTCGCCCTGAAGACGGGCTGTCCGGTGATCGGGATCAACGACTCCGGGGGCGCGCGGATCCAGGAGGGTGTGAGCGCGCTCGGGATGTACGGCGAGATCTTCCGCCGCAACACCCACGCGTCCGGAGTGATTCCGCAGATCTCGCTGGTCGTCGGGCCGTGCGCGGGCGGCGCGGTCTACTCCCCCGCGATCACCGACTTCACGGTGATGGTCGATCAGACGTCCCATATGTTCATCACGGGTCCCGATGTGATCAAGACGGTGACCGGTGAGGACGTCGGTTTCGAGGCGCTGGGCGGAGCCCGTACCCACAACACGACATCGGGTGTGGCGCACCATATGGCGGCGGACGAGAAGGACGCCGTCGAGTACGTCAAGTCGCTGCTCTCCTATCTGCCGTCGAACAATCTCTCCGAGCCTCCGGTCTTCCCGGAGGAGGCCGGTCTGGCGCCGACGGACGAGGATCTGGAGCTGGACGCGCTGATCCCGGACAGCGCCAATCAGCCGTACGACATGCATACGGTGATCGAGCACGTCCTCGACGACGGGGAGTTCCTGGAGACGCAGGCGCTGTTCGCGCCCAATATCGTCACCGGTTTCGGGCGGGTGGAGGGGCGGCCGGTCGGGGTGGTGGCCAATCAGCCGCTGCAGTTCGCGGGCTGTCTGGACATCGACGCGTCCGAGAAGGCGGCACGGTTCGTCCGGACCTGTGACGCCTTCAACGTGCCGGTACTGACCTTCGTCGACGTGCCGGGGTTCCTGCCCGGGGTCGACCAGGAGTACGGGGGCATCATCCGGCGCGGCGCGAAGCTGATCTACGCCTATGCGGAGGCGACGGTCCCGCTGATCACGGTGATCACCCGGAAGGCGTTCGGCGGGGCGTACGACGTGATGGGCTCCAAGCATCTGGGCGCCGATCTCAATCTCGCCTGGCCGACCGCGCAGATCGCGGTGATGGGCGCGCAGGGCGCGGTGAACATCCTGCACCGCAGGGCGATCGCGGAGGCGGACGGCGACGAGGCGCGCGAGGAGACCAGGACGCGGCTGATCGCCGAGTACGAGGACACCCTGCTCAATCCGTATACGGCGGCGGAGCGGGGGTATGTGGACGCGGTGATCGTGCCGTCGGAGACCCGGGCGCAGATCGTCCGGGGGCTGCGGCAGCTGCGGACGAAGCGGGAGAACCTGCCGCCGAAGAAGCACGGCAACATTCCGCTGTGAGAGGGGCCGACACGATGATGATCAAGATCGTTCGGGGCAATCCGACGCCGGAGGAGCTGGCGGCGGCGCTGGCGGTGGTACGGGCGCGGGCGCTCGGCGCCGCCCCCGGTACGGAGGCGCCGGGCCCGGCCGCCTCGGAGTGGGCGGCCCCCGCACGGCTGGTCCGCGCGCCGCTTCCGCCGCCGTCCCCCGGGGCCTGGTCCCACGCGTCCTGGCCCCGCTGACCCGCCCCCGCGCGCCGGGGCGCGCGAGGACGGGCCCCGAGGCTACGTCAGGGGGATGGACTGGGCGTGCCGGAAGAAGTTCGTCGGGTCCCAGGTCTGCTTGGCAGTCTTCAGCCGGGCGAAGTTGCCCTTGTAGTAGAGGCTGCCCCAGGTCTCCTGGGAAGTGTTGAAGGCGGGGTCGCCGAGGTCCTTGTCGGGATAGTTGACGTAGCAGCCGTCGTTGATGAATCCCGGTACGGGGACGCCGCCGGTCTCCGCGTACACGTCCTTGTAGAGGTTGCGGATCCAGGCGAGGCTCGCGGCCTCCTTCGCCGGGTCGGTCCAGTACGCCTGGTACTGGAGCTTGAGTACCGAGTCGCGCTGCGGCACCGCGGTGGCGTCGGACGCGACGGTGTTGACCTTGCAGCCGTAGGAGTCGACCTGGACCAGGGCTTCCAGGCCGTCGGGGGCCAGGGGGCTCAGATGGCTCCAGAGGGCGGCGACCTGGAAGCTGGACATGCCCTTCCGGGCGTAGGCCGACTTGTACTTGCCGTAGAGGGTGGGGTTGCCACCGCTCAGGTAGTCGGTGGCGATGTACCACGGCAGTTTGCGGGTCTTGTCGAACCCGGGCAGCGCCGCGTGCTCGCCCATCGGCACGGTCATCGGCTGCGGGGTGATGTTGACGCCCGCGGTGACCGCCGTCAGATAGTCGTTCAGCAGGGTCCGGGCGTTGGCGTGGGTGGAGGCGTCCATCTGGGTCAGCAGACCGATGGAGCTGTTGGGGCCGGAGTTGGCGTTCAGCTTCAGCAGGCCGAACAGTCCGGCGTACGGCGAGGAGGGCGCGCTGTTCAGCTCGTGCCACCGGCCGAAGTTCTTGACCAGGTTCTGGAAGTCCTGCTGGTCCATCTGCGGCCAGGGGAAGGTGATGGCGTTGAAGAAGACCTCGGACGGCGGCTTGGGCAGCAGCGTCGTCGGGTCGTTGCCGGTGGCGCCGGGGGTCCGCATCCAGTAGCGGGTGATCAGCCCGAAGTTGCCGCCGCCACCGCCGGTGTGGGCCCACCACAGGTCCTTCAGCGCCCCGGTGTCGTCCCGGCTCGCCTTGACGGTCTCGACGGTGCCGTTCGACCGCACCACGACGACCTCCACGGCGTGGAGGTAGTCGACGGTCAGCCCGAGCTGCCGGGACAGCAGCCCGTACCCGCCGCCGGATATATGGCCGCCCGCGCCCACGGAGGCGCAGGAGCCCGCGGGGATGGTGACCCCGTACAGCTTGTAGAGGGTCTCGTAGACCTGGAGGTTGGAGGCGCCCGCCTCGATGGCGAAGGCGTTCATGGCCGGGTCGTAGTAGACCTGGTTCATCGCGGACAGGTCGACGACCACCTGGACCTGGCTGTTGAAGACGAAGTCCTCGTAACAGTGGCCGCCGCTGCGGACGGTGAGCCGTTTCCCGGCGGTCACCGCCTCCCGTACGGCGCTCTCGGCCTGGGTCGGGGTGGTCACCATCCGGACCTTCTCCGGGGTGGCCACCCACCGCTGATTGGTACCGCGCACCAGATCGGGGAAGCGGGGGTCCGCCGGGGCGATGTCGATGATCGCGGGCGTCGCGGCGACATGGGCGGCCCCGACGCGGGTCTTCGTGGCGGCCTGGGCCGTCCCCGCGGGCACGGCCGCCGTCAGGGCGGCGCCGCCGGCCACGGCCGCGGCGCCGGAGAGCAGGGAACGGCGCCCCACGCGCTTCTCGGGCTGCTGGTTGTTCACGATCGGTCCTCCGGAAAGTCGGTGGTCGGAAGTCGTGGATCAGTAGTTCGGTGATCGGCGATCGGTACTCGGTTTCCGAAGACGGCAATGCGGTGCCGTCACCCCGGAACGGAGAATTCTTTCCGGGGCGTGCGGATGGTGCCGACGGCGCTTATGGCGCCGGAAAAGCGGCTCGATATGTCGGGTTATTCATTCTGTGCAACGACCGGAATCCAGGATTTCGGGCGGCGCCCGCAGGGGACGGGCTCCAGGCGTCACTCCTGCCGCCCCACCTGCCCCGGTGACGTCGAGGCGGTGGGATCGGTCTCCACGCACATCTCCATGAGGGTTCTCCTCGATGCCCCCGGAGGCCGCATCCGCCGGGAAACGAGATTCGAATCAATTCGACATCCGGATAGATGCGTCGGGCACCGGAAAGGGTTGCCCGTGTAAGGGGAATGCAAGTTAAATGCACCCCCGCGAACAGAAATCCCCACCCGTCACCGTCACCGTCACCCGCGCGCCGTCGGTGGCTGGTCGCGCAGTTCCGCCCCCTATGCCTTCGGCAATGGGGGGACCCCCAGTGCCTCGGCCCTCCAGGTGTGAGGCCCACGCCCCCCGCCCAGCCGGGCAAGCCAGTCGGGCGACCGCGCGCCGTCGTGGGCCGTTCGCGCAGTTCCCCGCGCCCCTAAACGCTCTCCCGCTCCCCGACCCTGAGAAGGGGGCCCGCCTCTCGGCAGCGGCGACGAGGAGGGCAACCCAGGGGCGCGGGGAACTGCGCGACCAGCCACGGCCGGGCCGCGGTCGAGACTCCTCCGGAGGAGGCACTATCCCCTGCCCAGAGGGCGTCTCCTCCCGAGGGCGGTCCAGGGGAAGGGGCTAGGGGCGCGGGGAACTGCGCGACCAGCCAGCCACGGTCCGCAGGCCGCGAACAACATCAGGCTGCCGGGCGAGACCCGGGTCTGTGGGCCTCACACCTGGAGGGCCGAGGCGCTGGGGTCCCCCCATCGCCGAAGGCATAGGGGCGCGGGGAACTGCGCGACCAGCCGCAGACGGGCCGCGGCGAGGCACGGCGCACCCGACCGCGGCGCACCCCCAGCGGGAGGCGTTTAGGTACGCGTACTCAGGCGTAACCCCCCTCCCACCCGGCAGCATCGAAGGCATGCTGTGGTCCGATCCGAAGAACGAGCCCCCCGAGGAGCTGCGCGAGACGCAGGACATGCTCCGCCGGGCCGGGCTGCTGCTGGCGGTGGCCATGGTGCTCGGGATGATCGTGGTGGGCCTGAGATAACCGCCCGGGGCGGCCCGGTTCGCGGACCCCGGTACGAACCCCCGACCGGGAGGCCCGCCGAAGCCCGGCAGGACGCCCGGCGCCGACCCGGTACCGACCCCGGCGCGGCGGTCCGGACGCGGCCCCGGGCCCGGTGAGGGGTACCCGGAGGCCCTCCGAAGGGGGTAACCCCGCGCCGAACCGCGCCTACGATGGCCGCATGACCGCCCATGCCACCCCCCGCCCCGCCGTGCCGCGCCCCCGTCTCGTACTCGCCTCCGCGTCGCCCGCCCGGCTGCGGCTGCTCCGCGAGGCGGGTCTCGATCCGGAGGTGATCGTCAGCGGCGTCGACGAGGACGCGCTGTCCGCCCCGACCCCGGCCGAACTGGCCTTGGTGCTCGCGGAGGCGAAGGCGGCGGTCGTCGCGGCCCGCCCCGAGGTCGCGGGCGCGCTGGTGATCGGCTGCGACTCGGTCCTGGATCTGGACGGCGAGGCGCTCGGGAAGCCGGTGGACTCCGAGGAGGCGACGGCCCGCTGGAAGGCGATGCGGGGCCGGTCCGGGGTGCTGCGGACGGGCCACTGCGTGACCGATACGACGACCGGCCGGATCGCCTCGGCGACCGCGTCGACCACGGTCAGGTTCGGTGAGCCGTCGGACGCGGAGATCGCCGCGTACGTCGCGACCGGCGAACCGCTGCACGTGGCGGGCGCGTTCACGCTCAGCGGCTACTCGGCGCCGTTCATCGACGGGGTCGACGGCGATCACGGCAATGTCATCGGGATCTCCCTGCCGCTGCTGCGGACCCTGCTGGCGGAGCTGGGCCACTCGGTGACCGACCTCTGGATCCCCAGGGGCTGACGGACGTCGCGGCACCCGCCGCGCCCCTCGCCCTCCCCGTCCCGCCGGGCCTCACCCCCCGGCCGGGCGGAGGGGCGTACCGGCACCGCGACCGTACGGAAGCCGACGGCCGTCACCGGGATCGAAGCAGGCCGGGGACACCGGCCGGGCCGTAGGAGGCCGTACCCCGGACCCCTCGCGCGGCCCGCCCCGGGCCCCGGCCCGTACTCCCGGTAGCGGGTCGCACACCCCGCGCACGGCACGGCGGCCGGGCTCCCCCCGCGCTCCGGCGGTCCACCGCGGATGCTCCCGCCGCGCCCCGGTGGCGCCCCTGGAGGCACAGTGGAGGCACACCCCCTGTCCCACCCCTCACCCTCGACGGCCCCGGGCGACACGGTCCACCCGACCTCGGAGAATGGGAAGAATCGTTCGGCCATTCGTAGGGATTCCACAAAGAAAGGGGTGGGTCGGCTGGCCCCATGGACAGAGACCCGCGCCACACACCGGGGCTACTGTCTGGGATAAGCAACCCGTCGTACCGTGGTGCGACAAGGGATTTCGCGACTCGAGCGAGCCTCGAATCACGCTCCGTGTGGGCAAGCTCACCCTAGGGGACGGGTCGAACGGCCGTGTCGGCAGTCCCTAAACTCGGCTTGTTTCAAGGAGGGAGCCATCGTGCGCAAGGTGCTCATCGCCAATCGAGGCGAAATCGCTGTCCGCGTCGCCCGGGCGTGCCGGGACGCCGGAATCGGGAGCGTAGCCGTCTACGCCGATCCGGACCGGGACGCTCTGCACGTCCGCGCGGCCGACGAGGCGTTCGCCCTGGGCGGTGACACCCCGGCGGCCAGCTATCTCGACATGGCCAAGGTGTTGCAGGCCGCCAAGGACTCGGGGGCCGACGCGATCCACCCCGGATACGGCTTCCTCTCCGAGAACGCCGAGTTCGCCCAGGCCGTCATCGACGCCGGGCTGACCTGGATCGGGCCCCCGCCGTCCGCGATCCGCGACCTGGGTGACAAGGTCGCCGCCCGGCATATCGCCCAGCGGGCGGGCGCCCCCCTGGTCGCCGGTACGCCCGACCCGGTGTCCGGCGCCGACGAGGTCGTCGCCTTCGCCCGGGAGAACGGGCTGCCGATCGCGATCAAGGCCGCGTTCGGCGGCGGCGGGCGCGGGCTGAAGGTCGCCCGCACCCTCGAAGAGGTGCCCGAGCTGTACGACTCCGCCGTCCGCGAGGCCGTCGCGGCCTTCGGCCGGGGCGAGTGCTTCGTGGAGCGGTACCTGGACAAGCCGCGGCACGTGGAGACCCAGTGCCTCGCCGACCAGCACGGCAATGTCGTCGTCGTGTCGACCCGGGACTGCTCCCTCCAGCGCCGCCACCAGAAGCTGGTCGAGGAGGCCCCGGCGCCGTTCCTCAGCGACGAGCAGAACGCCGAGCTGTACCGGGCGTCCAAGGCCATCCTCAAGGAGGCCGGATACGTCGGCGCGGGCACGGTCGAGTTCCTGGTCGGCCTCGACGGCACGATCTCCTTCCTGGAGGTCAACACCCGGCTCCAGGTCGAACACCCGGTCACCGAGGAGGTCACCGGCCTCGACCTGGTCCGCGAGATGTTCCGGATCGCCGACGGCGAGGAACTGGGCTACGACGACCCGCCGGTCCGCGGCCACTCCTTCGAGTTCCGGATCAACGGCGAGGACCCGGGCCGCAACTTCCTCCCCGCGCCCGGCACGGTCACCGTCTTCGAGCCGCCCGCCGGACCCGGTGTCCGGCTCGACGCGGGCGTCGAGTCCGGCAGCGTCATCGGCCCCGCGTGGGACTCCCTGCTCGCCAAGCTGATCGTCACCGGCGCCAGCCGGGAGCAGGCCCTCCAGCGGGCCGCCCGCGCCCTGGCCGAGTTCCGGGTCGAGGGCATGGCCACCGCGATCCCGTTCCACCGGGCGGCCGTGGTCGACCCCGACTTCACCAGCGACCCGTTCCGGGTCCACACCCGGTGGATCGAGACCGAGTTCGTCAACGAGATCCCCGCCTTCACGGCCTCCGCCGACACCGACGGCGACGAGGAACTCGACCGCGAGACGGTCGTCGTCGAGGTCGGCGGCAAGCGGCTGGAGGTCTCCCTCCCGGCGCACCTCGGGATGACCCTGGCCCGGACCGGCCTGGCCGCCGGGGCCAAGCCCAAGCGCCGCGCCGCCAAGCGCTCCTCGGCCGCCGCGTCCGGCGACACCCTCGCCTCCCCGATGCAGGGCACGATCGTCAAGGTCGCCGTCGAGGAGGGCCAGCAGGTGTCCGAGGGCGATCTGGTCGTCGTCCTGGAGGCCATGAAGATGGAACAGCCCCTGAACGCGCACCGCTCGGGCACCATCAAGGGCCTCAGCCTGGAAGTCGGCGCCTCCATCTCCTCCGGCGCCCTGATCTGCGAGATCAAGGACTGACCGGACGTCACCCGCCGTACGGAGGGCCCGCCGGTCGCGATGACCGGCGGGCCCTCCGCCGTACCGCCGTACGACGCGCGGTGCCGCGTCACCGGTCCGGCCGTACGTCACCCGGATGGCATCCTGGTGCGACGGGGTGGACCGAGAGGACGGACGTGATGGGGACGACGACGGCACCGGACACGGCGACGGCCGCGACCGGGGCGGGGCGGGCCACCGACGGCGTACGGGAACCCGGACCGGCGGGCCGCCCCAAACGGGCCGACGCCCGCCGCAACTACGAACGGCTCCTCGCCGAGGCCCGTACCGTCTTCGCCGAACACGGCACGGACGCGTCCCTGGAGGAGATCGCCCGCCGCTCCGGCGTCGGCATCGGCACCCTCTACCGGCACTTCCCCAACCGGCACGCCATGATGAGCGCCGTCTTCCAGGACGCCGTCGGAGTCCTCCTCGACCGCTCCCGAACCCTCGCCGACGCGCCCGACGCCCGGGAGGCGCTGGCCGAATGGCTCCGTACCCTGATCACCCATTCCGGTGAGTACCGGGGCCTCGCCGGGGCCCTGATGTCGGCCTCCCACGACACCGACTCGGCGCTCTCCGCGTCCTGCTCGCTCCTCACCGACGCGGGGGCGCGGCTGCTGGAGCGGGCGGTGGAGGCGGGGCAGGTCCGCGAGGACGCGTCGATCGGCGACCTGATGCAGCTCACCAACGCGATCTCCCTCGCGGCGGACCAGTCCCCCGCGGACCCCGCCCTCCCGGACCGCCTCCTCCTCCTGACACTCCGCGGCCTGACGCGCTAGGGGATCCCGTCTTTGCCCTCCGGCGATGGGGGACCCCCAGCGCTTTGGCCCTCCAGGTGTGAGGCCAACAACGCCGGGTTTCGCCCGGCGGCCTGATGTTGTCGGCGGGCTGCGGCCCGGCCGTGGCCGTTCGCGCAGTTCCCCGCGCCCCTAAATGCTCTCCCCCGCACGGCCCCGAGAAGGGCTCCGCCCCTCCTGGGAGCGGGCTCCCTCTACGAGAGCGGTCAGGAAGGCAACCAGGGGCGCGGGGAACTGCGCGACAAGCCACCCACCGGCGCGCGGTCGGCAAAGACGGCTGGGACCACCCACAGGCTCCGGGGCAAAGCGGTCAGCCGGAGGGCCAAGGCGCTGGGGGTCCCCCCATTGCCGAGGCATAGGTTGGGGGTCCCCCCATCGCCGAAGGCATAGGGGGAGGAACTGCGCGACAAGCCACCGACGGCGCGCGGGCGCCCGAAAAGCTCGCCCGGCTGGGCATACGGCGCACGGGGTACGGGCTGCGGGACGGGGCCCACGCCGCGCCCCGGTGGAGTCGTGGCGGGTCCGAGCCGGAGGCTAGCGGCGGCGGAGGTCCGCGACCCGCGACCCCCGCTCCATACCGCCACCGGCCCCACCGGTACCGGCACCGCCGCCGCCGAGTGTGTCCCGGTCCAGGCCCGGCGCCGTGGTGAAGCGCGCGGGGCCCGTGGCGCCCCGGGTGCGGCGGGGGCCCGGGAGGGGAACCTCGCGGCGGTGACCACGGCCCGCGGGCGCGCCGTCGGGCCCGGTGCCCGGTGACGTACCGCCCGCGACCGCGATCTGTACTCCCTGGTCGGCCAGCGCCTGGAGTTCCGTGGCCGCGCGGTCGTCGTGCGCGGGGGGTTCGTCGGTGACGAGCCGGGTGATCACATCGGTGGGCACGGTCTGGAACATGGTGTCGGCGCCGAGTTTGCTGTGGTCGGCGAGGACGACGACCTCCGCCGCGGCCTGGACCAGGGCCCGGTCGACGCTGGCGGAGAGCATGTTGGAGGTGGAGAGTCCGCGTTCGGCGGTGAGTCCGCTGCCGGAGAGGAACGCGCGGGAGACCCGCAGCCCCTGGAGGGACTGTTCGGCGCCGCTGCCGACGAGGGCGTAGTTGCTGCCCCGGAGGGTGCCGCCGGTCATCACCACTTCGACCCGGTTGGCGTGGGCCAGCGCCTGGGCGACGAGCAGGGAGTTGGTGACCACGGTCAGTCCGGGTACCCGGGCCAGCCGGCGGGCCAGTTCCTGCGTGGTCGTCCCGGCGCCGACGACGATCGCCTCGCCCTCGCCGACGAGCCCGGCGGCGAGGTCGGCGATGGCGGTCTTCTCGGCGGTGGCGGAGAGGGACTTCTGGGGGAACCCGGATTCGCGGGTGAATCCGCCCGGCAGGACCGCGCCGCCGTGCCTGCGGTCGAGGAGCCCTTCGGCCTCCAGCGCGCGGACGTCCCGGCGGACGGTGACTTCGGATGTCTGGACGACCCGGGCGAGTTCCCGGAGCGATACGGCTCCGTTGGCACGCACCATTTCGAGGATCAGTTGGCGACGTTCAGCAGCGAACACAAAACTGACAGTAACCTGCCGCGCCGACGCTTTTCAGCTCTATGCACCGATTGCCAAGTAATGCGCGCGGACCGCACCGACAAGTGGTATAGGGCGGTCCGCAGTTGACCGTCCGCCGACCGGAAGATGATCGGCGGCGGGCCGAAAGCGGCCGGGCCCGTACCGGACCCGGCCCGGTCCGGCTCAGCTCTCGCCGGTCACCTTACGGGTGTGGAGCTGGCGCGCGACCTCGGCGATCGAGCCCGACAGCGACGGGTAGACGGTGAACGCGTTGGCGATCTGCTCCACGGTCAGATTGTTGTCGACCGCGATCGAGATCGGATGGATCAGTTCACTCGCCCGGGGTGCCACGACACAGCCGCCGACGACGATGCCCGTCCCGGGACGGCAGAAGATCTTGACGAAGCCGTCGCGGATGCCCTGCATCTTGGCACGCGCGTTCCGCAGCAGCGGCAGCTTCACCACCCGGGCGTCGATCAGCCCGGCGTCGACATCGGCCTGGGTGAAGCCGACGGTCGCGATCTCGGGGTCGGTGAAGACGTTCGACGACACGGTCTTCAGGTTGAGGGGCTGCACCGCGTCGCCGAGGAAGTGGTACATCGCGATCCGGCCCTGCATGGCCGCCACCGACGCGAGGGCGAAGACGCCCGTGACGTCGCCGGCCGCGTAGACGCCGGGCGCGGAGGTACGGGAGACCTTGTCGGTCAGGATGTGGCCGGAGTCCTTGAGCCGTACGCCCGCCTCCTCCAGGCCCATGCCCGCGGTGTTGGGGATCGCGCCGACCGCCATCAGACAGTGCGTACCGGAGATGACCCGGCCGTCGGAGAGCGTGACCTCGACCCGGTCGCCGACCCGCTTGGCGGACTCGGCGCGGGAGCGGGCCATCACATTCATCCCCCGGCGGCGGAAGACGTCCTCCAGGACGGCCGCGGCGTCCGGGTCCTCACCGGGGAGCACCCGGTCCCGGGAGGAAACCAGGGTGACCCGGGAGCCCAGCGCCTGGTAGGCCCCGGCGAACTCGGCGCCGGTGACACCGGAACCGACGACGATCAGTTCCTCGGGCAGCTCGTCGAGGTCGTAGACCTGGGTCCAGTTCAGGATCCGCTCGCCGTCGGGGAGCGCGTCGGGGATCTCCCGGGGGTGGCCGCCGGTGGCGATCAGCACGGCGTCGGCGGTGAGCCGCTCCTCGGAGCCGTCGGCGGCGGTGACGACGACCGTACGGGACCCGTCCGCGGCCTGCTGGCCCTCCAGCCGGCCCCGGCCGCGCAGCACCCGGGCGCCCGCTCGGGTCACGGAGGCGGTGATGTCGTGGGACTGGGCCAGCGCCAGCCGCTTCACCCGCCGGTTGACCTTGCCGAGGTCGACACCAGTGACCCTGGCGGACTGCTCCAGAGGCGGGGTGTCGTCGGCGATGATGATGCCGAGTTCCTCGTACGACGAGTCGAAGGTGGTCATCACCTCGGCGGTCGCGATGAGGGTCTTCGAGGGCACGCAGTCGGTCAGGACGGACGCGCCGCCGAGGCCGTCGCAGTCGACGACGGTCACCTCCGCGCCGAGTTGGGCGCCCGCCAGGGCCGCCTCGTATCCGCCGGGTCCGCCGCCGATGATCACGATCCGGGTCACTGGGGTTACGCCTCGCGCTCTCGTTGCTGCCGGGTACGGGTGGGTGGGCCGGTGCCCGCCGGGCGGGCCCCGTGGTGCGTCCCGCCGGACTGGAGTACGTACCCCATTGTCCCGCACGCATCAACCTGCTCCGTCCCCGGGCCGCCGTACGCCTCGCGCGGCGGGCCCCGGCGCCGGTCCCCGGCACCGTCACAGGGTCCCGGCCACCGCGCGCGAGCAGCGAAAACACGCTCCGGGCAGGGGTGGGCGGGCACCGACCCCGCCCGGGGACGGCCCGGTGCGGGACCCCCGCGTCCCGGCGGCACCTTCCAAAAAGGCGGCCACCCGCGCCCCTCCCGTACCCTCGATCCCATGTCGCTCTACGCCGCGTACGCCGGCAACCTCGACGCGCGGCTGATGAGCCGCCGCGCTCCGCACTCGCCGCTGCGCGGCACGGGCTGGCTGACCGGCTGGCGGCTCACCTTCGGCGGCGAGCAGATGGGCTGGGAAGGCGCGCTGGCCACGATCGTGGAGGCACCCCGCTCCCAGGTCTTCGTCGCGCTCTACGACGTAGCGCCGATGGACGAGGACTCCATGGACCGCTGGGAAGGCGTCGGCCTCGACATCTACCGGCGCATGCGGATCCGGGTCCACACCCTGGACGGCGAGGAACCCGCCTGGGTGTACGTCCTCAACGGCTACGAAGGCGGGCTGCCGTCGGCGCGCTACCTGGGGGAGATCGCGGACGCGGCGGAATCGGCGGGAGCGCCGCACGACTACGTCATGGAACTCCGCAAACGCCCCTGCTGAGGAGCCCCTCACCTCCTCCCGCTCCCGCCGGCCCGTCGCGCCCGGTGCCCCTTCCTCTCCGGGCCGCGCCCGACGCCCTGTTGTTCGCGGCCCGCCTGTGCCTTCGGGGGCGGGACCCCCAGCGCCGTGGCCCTCCGGGTGAGGCCCACACCCCGGGCCGCGCCCGGCGACCTGATGCTGTTCGCGGTCCGCCCCACCGTCGCGGCTGGTCGCGCAGTTCCGCCCCCTATGCCTTCGGCAATGGGGGGACCCCCAGCGCCTTGGCCCTCCAGGTGAGGCCCACAACCCGGGCCGCGCCCGGCGACCCGATGTTGTCGGCGGTCTGCGGACCGCCTGTGGCTGTTCGCGCAGTTCCCCGCGCCCCTAAAAGCTCTCCCCCCGCACCAGACCTGAAATGGGTCCCGGCCCCGGGAGAAGGAGCCGGGGACCCTTGCCTATGGGTCCCGGCCCCCGGGATGAGGGGCGGGGCCCTTTCGGAGGGCGGCGAAGGGGGCGACCAGGGGCGCGGGGAACTGCGCGACAAGCCAGCCACCGGGCAGCAGGTGGACCACAAACACCAGGTCGCACCCTTCCCCTCCCCGGGACGGGCTCCAGCCCCGAGTGGCATGTCCAGTGCGCGTGGTCGGGGGGTGCAGGGTCGCCCCCTGGGGGTCCCCCCAAAGGCAGCTTTGGGGGAGGACGGCGGAAAAGAAACGGGTCTCCCGGACAAGACCCCCACTTCCGCCGTCCGTGAGGAGGTGAGCCCGGAGGCCACCGACCCTCCCGACGCCGAACAAGACCGCCCGCATACCGCCGGAGCAACGGTCACATCTTCAACAGCCCCGCCGGCGCCTGAGGCGCGAACCGCCCCGCACCAGGCGGGAAACCCCACACCAGGCGCGCACCCCACAGCGGGAGGCGCCCCCGCCCCGCCGGCGCCTGAGGCGCGAACCGCCCCGCCTGGACACAGGCAACCCCGGCACCAGGCGCCCGAGGGCGCGGAGCCGCAAGCAACCCGCCTGGGCACAGGCAACCCCACACCGGGGCCCCGGGACCAGGAACCCCACAGCGGGAGGCGTTCGTCGGAAACGACAAGGCAACGATCCTCGTGTCCGTAGCTCCGTCATCTACGCGCGTAGGGAATCAGCGGATACCCTCATTCGCGTGAACGCACATGTGAATCCGGGCCTCGACGCCCCCGCCACCCCCCACGACCTCGCGGACGCCGCCGCCGCGCGGCTGCGCGAGCTGACCGGGGCCGACGCCCATGACGTCGCCCTGGTGATGGGCTCCGGCTGGGCCCCGGCCGCCGAGGCGCTCGGCGCGCCCGAGGCCGAGTTCCCGGTCACCGAGCTGCCCGGTTTCCCGCCGCCCGCGGTGGAGGGGCACGGCGGCACGATCCGCTCGTACCGGATCGGCGAGAAGCGCGCCCTCGTCTTCCTGGGCCGTACGCACTACTACGAGGGCCGCGGTGTCGCCGCCGTCGCGCACGGGGTGCGGACCGCCGTCGCCGCGGGCTGCAAGACCGTCGTCCTGACGAACGGCTGCGGCGGTCTCCGCCAGGGCATGCGTCCCGGCCAGCCGGTCCTGATCAGCGACCACATCAATCTGACCGCGACCTCCCCCATCGTGGGCGCGCGGTTCGTCGATCTGACGGACCTCTACTCGCCTCGGCTCCGTGCCCTCTGCAAGGAGATCGACGAGTCTCTGGAGGAAGGGGTGTACGTGCAGGTCACCGGGCCGCACTACGAGACCCCGGCCGAGATCAACATGGTCCGGACGATCGGTGGCGACCTGGTCGGCATGTCCACGGTCCTGGAGGCCATCGCGGCCCGTGAGGCGGGCGCCGAGGTGCTGGGCATCTCCCTCGTCACCAATCTGGCGGCGGGTATGTCGGGCGAGCCCCTCAACCACGAGGAAGTCCTGCAGGCGGGCCGTGACTCGGCCGCGCGGATGGGTGAGCTGCTGACCCGGGTCCTGTCCCGGATCTGAGCCCGCTCCACCCGCACCGACTGTCCGTAGACGAGAGGCGATTCCGACCGTGCAGCACCAGCACGCCCAGGGCACCCAGGGCACCCAGGAGTTCGGCCACCTCATCGAGCGCGCCGAGCGCTGGCTCGCCGAGGACCCCGATCCCGACACCCGCGAGGAGCTGGCCGAGCTGATCGCCGCGGCACGGGAGGACGCGGCGCGGGAGGACGGCGCCCACGGAAAGCCCACCGCCGAGCTGGCGGCGCGCTTCTCCGGCACGCTCCAGTTCGGCACCGCCGGGCTCCGGGGCGAGCTGGGCGCCGGGCCGATGCGGATGAACCGCGCGGTCGTCATCCGGGCCGCCGCCGGGCTCGCCGCCTACCTCAAGGCGGAGGGCGCGGCCGACGGGCTGGTCGTGATCGGCTACGACGCGCGCCACAAGTCCGCCGACTTCGCCCGGGACACGGCCGCCGTGATGGTCGGCGCCGGGCTGCGGGCCGCCGTACTGCCCGAGCCGCTGCCGACCCCCGTCCTCGCCTTCGCCATACGGCATCTGGGCGCCGTCGCCGGGGTGGAGGTCACGGCCTCCCACAATCCGCCGCGCGACAACGGCTACAAGGTCTACCTCGGCGACGGCTCGCAGATCGTGCCGCCCGCCGACACCGGGATCGCGGCGGAGATCGACGCGATCGTCAGCCTGGCGGACGTACCGCTCGCGGACTCCGGCTGGCAGACCCTCGGCGACGAGGTCGTGACCGCGTACCTGGAGCGTACGGACACGGTCCTCTCGCCCGGTACGCCACGCACGGCGACGACCGTGTACACGGCGATGCACGGGGTGGGCCGCCCGGTCCTGGAAGCGGCCTTCGCCCGGGCGGGCTTCCCCGCGCCGGTCCTCGTCGCCGAGCAGGCGGACCCCGACCCCGAGTTCCCGACAGTCGCCTTCCCCAACCCGGAAGAGCCGGGCGCGATGGACCTCGCCTTCGCGACGGCCGCCCGGGTCCGGCCCGATCTGGTGATCGCCAACGACCCCGACGCCGACCGCTGCGCCGTCGCCGTCCCGGCCGCGCCCCGCCCGACCGACGCACCCGCCGCCACCCCCGACCCGGAGCGCTGCGCCATCGCCACGCCCGCCGGGAGCGACTGGCGGATGCTCCGCGGCGACGAAGTCGGCGCACTGCTCGCCGCGCACCTGGTGCGCTCCGGCGCGCGGGGCGTCTTCGCCGAATCGATCGTCTCCTCGTCCCTGCTCGGCCGGATCGCCGAGGCGGCGGGGCTGCCGTACGCCGAGACCCTGACCGGCTTCAAGTGGATCGCCCGCGTCGACGGCCTGCGGTACGGCTACGAAGAGGCGCTCGGCTACTGCGTCGACCCGGAAGGCGTCCGCGACAAGGACGGCATCACGGCGGCGCTGCTGATCACCGAGCTGGCGTCCGTCCTCAAGGAAGAGGGCCGTACGCTCACGGACCTGCTGGACGACCTGGCCGTCGAGCACGGCCTGCACGCCACCGACCAGCTTTCCGTCCGGGTCCAGGACCTCGGCGTCATCGCGGACGCGATGGCCCGGCTGCGGGCGGCACCGCCGAAGGAACTGGCGGGGCTGACGGTCACCGGCGCGGAGGACCTCACCACCGGATCCGCTTCGCTGCCGCCGACGGACGGCCTCCGCTACCACCTCGACGGCGCGTACCGTGCCCGGGTCATCGTCCGCCCGAGCGGTACGGAGCCCAAGCTGAAGTGCTACCTGGAGGTCGTCGTCCCGGTCGGCGACCGGCCGGAACTGGGCTCGGCGCGGGCGCGGGCGGAGGAACTCCTGGAGTCCCTCAAGCAGGACGTCGCCTTGGCGGCGGGCATCTGACGGGGTTCTTGGTGTGAGGTCCCCCGCGGCGCGCGGGGCCTTCGCGCCCTGGGCGCCTGGTGTGGGGTTTCCCGCCTGGTGCGGGGTGTTCGCGCCTCAGGCGCCGGCGGGGCGGGGGCGCCTCCCGCTGTGGGGTGCCTGGTCCTCAGGTGCCTGGTGCCGGGGTTGCCTGTGGCCAGGCGGGGTGTTCGCGCCTCAGGCGCCGGCGGGGCTGTTGAAGATGTGACCGTCACTCCAGCGGTATGCGGGCGCACTTGTGCAGCGTCGGGAGGGCCGGTGGCCTCCGGGCTCACCTCCTCACGGACGGCGGACGTGGGGTCGCCTGAGAGGCAGACCCGGTCTTTTCCGCCATCCGTTGCGGGGGCGACCCTGCACCCCCCGACCACGCCGACTGGACTTGTCCCCTGGGGCTGGAGCCCGTCCCGGGGGGAGGGATGGTGCCACCTGATGCGGTCGGTCCACCCGCGCCCCGGTGGTGGGCTGGTCGCGCAGTTCCCCGCGCCCCTGGTCACCCCCTCCGCCGCCCTCCGAGAGCGCCCAGCCCCTTCCCCCAAGGCCGGGACCCATTTCAAGGCCGGGGCCGGGGAGAGCATTTAGGGGCGCGGGGAACTGCGCGACCACCCACAGCCGGGCCGCGGATGAAACACCTCCGGAGGAAGCACTACCCATCCCGCCCGGAGGGCGCTCCCCTCCCGAGAACGGTCGGGAAAGCAACCCAGGTGGCGCTGGGGGTCCCCCCATTGCCGAAGGCATAGGGGGCGGAACTGCGCGAACAGCCAGCCACGGTCCGCAGACCGCGAACAACAGCAGGCCGCCGGGCGCAGCCCGGATCCTTCAGGCGGCGCGGCCCGGGGCGCGGGAGCACTCCCGCAGACGGGAACAGATTTCGTACAGGCGTCACCGCGGCTGCCCCGCACGGGTGATTCCCGCGGCGCCCCCGCCTCAGAGCGCCCCCACCCCGGCGCCGTCCGGGCAATGGTGGCCCGGTAGCGCCTCCGCAGGCGCGCGCCGAGTTGTCAGGAGCTGCCGTCGTTGTCCCCCGCCGCGTCTCCCGCCCGTGCCGTGTACGTTCCCGCTTCCCGTCGGCCCCGGCGGCCGTCCGTGCCGCGCGGGAATCCGTCGTCGGGGGTGCGCCGCCGGGCGCACCGGATCTCGCGGTCGTTGCGTTCGGCGGCGCCCGCGCTGGTGGCGTATCTGCTGGTGCGGCTGGTGGGGCTGGTGTTTCTGGCTCGGCTGGCGCATGCCAAGGGGCACGGGGTGTGGCCGACGCTGGCGACGTCGTGGGATTCGGGCTGGTATCTGGGGATCGCGGAGCACGGGTACGCGGGTGAGCTGGGGACCCGGGTCAATGCCAACAATCTCGCCTTCTTTCCGCTGTATCCGCTGCTGGTGAGGGCGGTCGCGGCGGCGTCGCCGGGTTCGGTTTCGCGGGCTTCGGCGGGGTTGTTGATCGCGGTCGGGTGTTCGTTCGTCGCGGCGTGGGGGATCCACGCGGTCGGAGAGCGGTTGCACGGCCGCCGGGTGGGCACGTTGCTGACGGTGTTGTGGGGGGTGCTGCCGGTCGCCGTCGTGCAGTGGATGGGCTATACGGAGTCCCTGTTCACGGCGTTGTGCGCCTGGTCGCTGTATGCGGCGTTGACGGGCCGCTGGCTGTCGGCGGGCGTACTGGCGTGTCTCGCGGGTCTGACGCGCCCCACGGGTATCGCTCTGGCCGTGGCGATCGCCCTGGGTGCCTTGCTGGCGGCTCGGCGGGTCCGGGGCGGGGCCCGTACGCGCGCGGTCGCGGGCGCGGTTCTGGCGCCGCTGGGGTGGCTGGGGTTCGTGGGCTGGGTGGGGGCCCGGGTGGGGCGGGTGGACGGCTATTTCGCGGTGCAGCGGCTCTGGAAGAACGAGTGGGACGGCGGCCGGGCGACGCTGCTGGAGCTGCGGCAGCAGTTGGTCTACGAGACCCGGCCGCAGTTGTTCAGTCTGGCGGTCTCGGCGTGTCTGGTGCTGGCGGTGGTGTTGTACGTCCTCACGCTGACGGACCGGCAGCCGCTGGTGCTGTTGGTCTTCACCGGAAGTCTGCTGGTGGTGGTGCTGGGCAGTGCGGGGGTCTATTTCCCCCGGGCCCGTTTTCTGCTGCCCGCGTTCCCGCTGCTGCTGCCGCTCGCGGTGTCCCTCGCCCGGGCCCGCCGCGCGCCGCTGGTGGTGGTGCTGGTGTCGGCGGTCCTGTTGTCGACCTGGCTCAGCGCCTACATGCTTCTGGTCTGGCCGGGCCCGCCGTGACGGCCTTACGGTGCCGCGCTGTCGGGTAATTCCCGGGCGCCCGGCGCGTACGGCTCCGCACAATGACGGTCATGACGACCTTTCTCCACGCCAATCCCGTTTTCGCCCGGCTCGAAGGGGCCGAGCGGATCCTCGTGGCGGGTGCGGGCGGCGGCTTCGATGTGTACTCCGGGCTGCCGCTGGCTCTCTCGCTGCTCCATCAGGGCAAGGACGTCCGGCTGGCGAATCTGTCGTTCAGTGCCCTCGCCGGGCTGCCGCGGGACGACTGGGCGGCCCCCGATCTGGCCGTCGTCACCCCGGATTCGGCGCCTCACCAGGCGTATTTCCCGGAGCGGACCCTCGCCCGGTGGCTGCGGATCCACAACTATCCGTCCACGGTGTACGCCTTCCCGCTCACCGGGGTCCAGCCGCTGCGCGCGGCCTACCGGGCGCTGGTGGAGCGCCATGAGATCGACGCGGTGGTCCTGGTCGACGGCGGTACGGACATCCTGATGCGCGGCGACGAGGCCGGGCTCGGCACCCCGGAGGAGGATCTGACCAGCGTCGCGGCGCTGGCGGCGATGGACGAGGTGGCGACCCGGCTGGTGGTCTCGGTGGGCTTCGGGGTGGACGCGTACCACGGGGTGAACCATGTCCAGGTGCTGGAGAACATCGCCGCTCTGGAGCGCGACGGCGCTTATCTGGGCGCGTTCTCCATATCGCGCGCCACCCTTGAGGGGGCGCTCTATCTCGACGCGGTGGCCCATGCCCAGGATCACACCCCGGACCGGCCCAGTATCGTCAACGGTTCGATCGCGGCGGCGGTCCGGGGCTCGTTCGGCGATGTCCGCTTCACCGACCGCACCCGGGGCAGTGAGCTGTTCGTCAATCCGCTGATGTCCCTGTATTTCGCCTTCGACCTGCCGGGGCTGGCCGCCCGCTGTCTCTATCTGGACCGGATCGAGGACACGCAGCTGATGCGGCAGGTCCAGTCCCGGATCGCGGAGTACCGCGACACCCTGGTGACCCGTCCCCCGCGCCGGTTCCCTCACTGACCGCCGGACGCCGTTCGGCTACGCGATGGCGAAGAGGATCACCAGCATCACCGCGCCGACCGCGAGCGGGATGAAGAGTTCGTACGCCCAGACCGCTTTGACCTCGCCCTGGGAACCGGAGGCCGCGCCGCGGGCGGTGACGAATTCTCGGAGTTCGCCGACGGTGCGGTCGGCCTGGGCCATGGGGGTGGGGAGGTTGCGGTCCACTTGGCGGCCGGCCCGCTCGTCGCGGTCGCGCTTCTGCTGCTGACGGTTGGCGCGCTTGCGCTGGCGGAGGGAGACGGGGACGGCCCACATGGGGTACTTGGTGCCGTCCTTGGTGATGATCTCCGTGGAGTAGGAGGAGCGGACCTCCTCGACCCGGCCCCAGGGGGCGGTGACGGTCCGGAACGGGTTCCGGATCCGGATCCGGTCGTCGTTGACGAAGACCGCGGGCCGCAGGGTGAACGCCACTACCAGCGGCACGACGACCAGCATCGTCGCGATCGCGAAGAGCGGGGTGTTTCCCGCGCCCCGGACGACGGCGTCCACGCCCAGCCAGACCGTGAGGGCCAGCAGCAGCACACCACCGGCCATCCCCGCCGGGGAGCGGAAGACCCGCTCGGCGTAGGCGGGCTCGGCGGGCGTGGGCGTCTCGGGCTTGCTCATACGTCCGATTCTGCCGTACGCGGTCCGAGTGCGGCGCCCGTGGGCGGCCCGGCGGGGCATACGGCGCCAGCCGCGCCGTCAGCGCCACCGGACGCTCCGGGGGTCCCGGCGGCCGGGGTCCGCTTCGTAGCGGCGGGGACCGGGCGGCGGTGGCGGCCCGCCGCCGCGGCGGCGACCCGGCCGAGGGCCTCGTCCCGGCCGCAGGGGTACGCCCCGAGGTCCGTCTGGCGGCTGACGATGCCCTGCTCGGCCCGCATCAGCCGCCAGCCCCGCCGCAGCAGGAACGGTACGGATTTACGGCCTTCCCGCAGGTCCCGCAGCAGCCTGCGGCGGAATGTGGTGCCCGGACGGCCCCGGAGACAGATCGCGTCGGCGAGTACGCCCAGCTCCTGGCAGCGGGCGACGACGTCCGCCGCGAAGATGCCCTCGGCGACGAAGAGGGGCGTACGGCCGACGGAGAAGGCGTCGAGGCCGGTACGGGAGCTGGTGGCGATGTCGTACACGGGTACGGACGTACGGCCCGTCCGGCACAGCTCGTCGATGGCCGCGACCGCCGCGTCCGCGTCCCACGATCGGGGGGAGTCCCAGTCGATGTCGGTACTGCCCGGCACCAGGGGGAGGGTGGGGTCGTCGCCCTCTTTGTAGAAGTCGTCGAGGCGGAGTACGGGAAGCCCGGTACGGGCCGCGAGGAACGACTTTCCGGAGCCCGAGGGGCCCGCGAGGAGCAGGACCCGGGTGGCGGCCGGAGCGGGTTGGGCGGGGATGGCGGTCACGGAACACCAGTGTGAGGCATTGCCCCGTGAAGGGGATCCACCGGGGATGCCGGTAGATCCGGAATCCCGACCTCAAATACCCTGTGCACTCGCACGACCACAGAAAGCGACCATGTCGCATATCGGCGAACACAGGCAGGCAACCATGACATCCCACACCACGTCTCCCAGCACCTCGCGGCGGTTCGCCGTGGGCGCCGGTCTCGCCGTCGCGGCGGTCGCGGCGACCCTCTCCGCGGGAAGTGCCGCACAGGCGGCCCCGGTGGCCGTCCCGGTCGGCGGCGAGGCCCTGGGCAGCGCCCTGTCCGGCCCCGGCGCCGGGCTGACCGGCGCGCTCACCAACTCCGTGACGGGGCTGGCGTACCTGAAGGAGCACCAGCTCAACCCGCTGGCGCAGACCGGGGTGGACCCGCTGGCGAACGGCGTCGGCACGCAGATCGCCGACTTCAAGCCGATCGGTACGGACCTGGTGACCGGCCCCCTCTCCGACGGCGCGGCCCTCCAGGACCTCCCCGTGGTCGGCGGCCTGGTGGGCACCCTCCCCCTCTGACCCGGGGCCGGGCGACCTGAGCTTGTCTCGCGGTTCCCCGAGCCCCGACGTGCTCTTCCCGGCATCGCCGCATCGCCGCACTACCCGGGCCGGGCCCGGCGCCCGCGGCTTGTTCGCGGTCCGCACCGCCGTCGTGGCTGTTCTCGCAGTTCCCCGAGCCCCTCAACGCTCTCCCGAGCGCCGCCCCGCGAAAGGCCCGCCTCTTTACGAGGGCGGTCAGGAGGGCGACCCAGGGGCTCGGGGAACTGCGAGACAGGCCGCAGACCGCGAACAGGATCAGGCTGCCGGGCGCTCCGGAGAGCCGAGTCCCCCGGCGCCGAAAGGACCGGGGCGCGGGCCCGGGAAACGGGCCCGCGCCCCGCGTGAGGCCCGTCAGTACGAGGAGCCCGCGGCTCCCAGCGCGCCCGTGGGGTGCCAGACCGTCTTCGTTTCGAGGAAGGCCGTCAGCCGGGACGTGCCGGGGTCCGCGGTGAAGTCCGGGGACTCCGCCGACGGGCGCAGGACGCGCTTCACATTGTCCGCCGCCGCGATCTCCAGCTCCTTCGCCAGGGCCGCGTCCGCGCCGGTGAGGTCGATCGCGTTGACGTCCTGGTGCGCGGCGAGCGGGGCCGACAGTTCCGCCGTACGGCCCGAGAGGATGTTCACCACGCCGCCCGGCAGGTCGGAGGTGGCGAGTACCTCGCCGAGGGAGAGCGCGGGCAGGGGGGCCCGCTCGCTCGCCACCACGACCGCCGTGTTGCCGGTGGCGATCACCGGGGCGATCACGGACACCAGACCGAGGAACGACGACTTCTGCGGCGCGACGACCGCGACGACCCCGGTCGGCTCGGGCGTGGAGAGGTTGAAATAGGGACCGGCGACGGGGTTCGCCCCGCCCACGACCTGGGCGATCTTGTCGGTCCAGCCCGCGTACCAGACCCAGCGGTCGATCGCCGCGTCCACCACGGCCGCCGCCTTGGACTTGGAGAGGCCCTCCGCGTCCGCGACCTCGCGGGCGTACTGCTCGCGGCGGCCCTCCAGCATCTCGGCGACGCGGTAGAGGATCTGGCCCCGGTTGTACGCGGTCGCGCCGGACCAGCCGCCGAATGCCTTGCGGGCCGCGACGACGGCGTCCCTGGCGTCCTTGCGGGACGAGAGCGGCGCGTTGGCCAGCCAGTTGCCCTTTGCGTCGGTCACCTCGTACACCCGGCCGCTCTCGGAGCGGGGGAACTTGCCCCCGACGTACAGCTTGTAGGTCTTGAAAACGCTCAGCCGCGTCGATCGGTTCTCAGACATCGAGGTAAGCCTCCAGGCCGTGGCGGCCGCCCTCGCGGCCGAAGCCCGACTCCTTGAAGCCGCCGAAGGGCGAGGTCGGGTCGAACTTGTTGAAGGTGTTGGCCCAGACGACTCCGGCCCGGAGCTTGTTCGCGACCGCGAGGATGCGCGAGCCCTTCTCCGTCCAGATGCCCGCCGAGAGGCCGTACTGGCTGTTGTTGGCCTTGGCGACGGCCTCGTCGGGGGTACGGAACGTCAGCACCGACAGCACCGGGCCGAAGATCTCGTCCCGGGCGACGGTGTGCGCCTGGGTGACCCCGGTGAAGAGGGTGGGGGCGAACCAGTACCCGGCCGACGGCAGCTCGCACGGGGCGGTCCACCGCTCGGCGCCCTCGGCCTCGCCGGTCCTGGCCAGGGCCGTGATCCGGGCGAGCTGCTCGGCCGAGTTGATCGCCCCGATGTCGGTGTTCTTGTCCAGCGGGTCGCCGAGCCGGAGGGTGCCGAGCCGCCGCTTCAGGGCGTCCAGCAGCTCTTCCTCGATCGACTCCTGGACCAGCAGCCGGGAGCCCGCGCAGCAGACCTGGCCCTGGTTGAAGAAGATCCCGTTGACGATGCCTTCGACGGCCTGGTCGATCGGGGCGTCGTCGAAGACGATGTTGGCGCCCTTGCCGCCCAGCTCCAGCGTGACCCGCTTGGAGGTGCCGGCGACCTGCCGGGCGATGGCCTTGCCGACGGCGGTGGAGCCGGTGAAGGCGACCTTGTCGATCCCGGGGTGGCCGACCAGCGCGGCGCCCGTACGGCCGTCACCGGTGACGATGTTGACGACGCCCTTCGGCAGCCCGGCCTGACGGCAGATGTCGGCGAAGAAGAGCGCGGAGAGCGGGGTGGTCTCGGCGGGCTTGAGGACGACCGTATTGCCGGTCGCCAGCGCCGGGGCGACCTTCCACGCCAGCATCAGCAGCGGGAAGTTCCACGGGATGACCTGGCCCGCGACGCCCAGCGGCTTCGGCTCGGGGCCGAATCCGGCGTGGCCGAGCTTGTCGGCCCAGCCCGCGTAGTAGAAGAAGTGCGCGGCGACCAGCGGCAGATCGGCGTCCCGGGTCTCCCGGATCGGCTTGCCGTTGTCGAGGGTCTCCAGAACGGCCAGCTCACGGCTGCGCTCCTGGATGATCCGGGCGATCCGGAACAAGTACTTGGCCCGCTCGGCGCCCGGCAGGGCCGACCACTTCTCGAACGCCTTACGGGCGGCGCGTACGGCCCGGTCGACGTCCTCCTCGTTGGCCTGGACGTACTCGGCGAGTACTTCCTCGGTCGCCGGGGAGAGGGTCTTGTTCCGGTCCTCGCCGGAGCCCTCGGTGAACTCGCCGTCGATGAAGAGGCCGTACGAGGGCGCGATGTCGACGACCGCCCGGGACTCGGGCGCGGGGGCGTACTCGAAAAGGTTCGTCATCGGGCTCAGTCCACCGTTACGTAGTCGGGGCCGGAGTAGCGGCCGGTCGCCAGCTTCTGGCGCTGCATCAGCAGATCGTTGAGCAGGCTGGAGGCGCCGAACCTGAACCAGTGGGGGTCCAGCCAGTCCGGGCCCGCGGTCTCGTTGACCAGGACCAGGAACTTCAGCGCGTCCTTGCTGGTCCGGATGCCGCCCGCGGGCTTCACCCCGATCTGTACGCCGGTCTGCTCCCGGAAGTCGCGGACGGCCTCCAGCATCAGCAGCGTGTTGGCGGGGGTGGCGTTGACCGCGACCTTGCCGGTGGACGTCTTGATGAAGTCCGCGCCCGCCAGCATGCCCAGCCAGGAGGCCCGCCGGATGTTGTCGTACGTCGACAGCTCACCGGTCTCGAAGATGACCTTGAGCCGGGCGGGGCCCGCGGCCTCCCTGACGGCCACGATCTCCTCGAAGACCTTCAGATAGCGGCCGGAGAGGAAGGCGCCCCGGTCGATCACCATGTCGATCTCGTCGGCCCCGGCGGCGACCGCGTCCCGGGTGTCCGCGAGCTTGACGTCGAGGGCGGCCCGGCCCGCGGGGAACGCGGTGGCGACGGAGGCGACCTTGACGTCGGCGCCGTTCAGCGCGGCCTTGGCGGTGGCCACCATGTCCGGATAGACACAGACGGCGGCGGTGGCGGGGGTCTCCCGGTCCGTCGGGTCCGGGTGGACGGCCTTGGCGGCCAGCGCCCGGACCTTGCCCGGGGTGTCCGCGCCTTCCAGGGTCGTCAGATCGATCATCGAGATGGCCAGGTCGATGGCGTACGCCTTGGCCGTGGTCTTGATCGACCGGGTCCCGAGGGCGGCGGCGCGCGCTTCGAGCCCGACGGGGTCGACTCCGGGCAGCCCGTGCAGGAATCTGCGGAGCGCCTGGTCGGACGCGGTGACGTCGGCGAGGGCGGGATGGATACGGGGCATGGTCACCACGAGAGCATATCTACGCGCGTAGCGACCTGTACAGGGGGTCGATCCGGTACGGCCCCGGCATCCGTACGGCGCACCTCCGCCCGCCCCCGTACCGTCGCGGCCCCGCCCGGCCGTGCCCGGCACAAAAGGAAGCGGGACCGGACAAGACCCCCCGGCCTGTCCGATCCCGCTCCCGTTGGGGCTCCCCCGTGGCGCCCCGGTCCCCGTTTCCTTCTCGCACCATGAAGCCCCCCGGCTCCATGGCCCCCCACTTCCACCGCACGGGCCCCCCGGCCCGGCGGTCCCCCCTCTTTTTCCCCCGTGCCTTCAGGCCACCAGCTCGCCGAAGGACTCTTCCTCGTCACGCCCGAAGCTCAGCGCCTGGTCCTCCCGCAGCCTGCGCAGGGACCGCCAGATGCTCGACTTCACCGTGCCGACACTGATGTCCAGGATGTCCGCGATCTCAGGGTCGGTACGGCCCTCGTAGTACCGGAGGACCAGCATCGTCCGCTGGAGTTCGGGGAGCCTGGCCAGCGCCTGCCAGAGCACCGCCCGCAGCTCGGTACCCCGCATCGCGTCGGTGTCGCTCGCCGTCTCCGGCAGCTCCTCCGTGGGGTACTCGTTGAGCTTGCGGCGCCGCCAGGCGCTGATGTGGAGATTGGTCATCGTGCGGCGGAGGTAGCCCCCGACCGCCGCCTTGTCGCTGATCCGGTCCCACGCCCGGTAGGTGGAGAACAGCGCGCTCTGCAGCAGGTCCTCCGCCTCGAAGCGGTCACCGGTCAGGTGGTACGCGGTGGCGTACAGCGCCGACCGCCGCTCCTGTACGTATGCCGTGAACTCGGCCTCGGAGAGGGAGCCCGCCGCCGGGGCGACCGGCTTCGGGGCCTCGGCCCGGCGCGGCGCCCCGGCCTGCCGGGGCACCTCCACCGGCGCGGGCTCGATCACCGTCATGTACGGAGCCTGGTGCCGAACTCCGGCGCCGCGAGCGCACCCCCGCCCGTTCGCGGCGCCGGAGACCTTCTCACCGGACCTGACATGGACGTCGTGCAGGCGCGTGGTCACTGCGCTGGCCGTGACTCCGTGCAGTGCCGTCTTCATCCTCGCGCCCCCCGTCGTCTCGTGTGTCAGTGGTGCTGGTTCGTTTCCTCGGGCTTCCGTCCGATGGCGACAACTCTGCCGAGCCTGTTTCATCGCGGTGTCCGTCGATCGTCACAGCACTGTCACAGGGACCGTCCCGTACGCGCCCCCGGGCCGCTTCCCCGTCCGCCCGCGTACGCCCCCCGCCCGCTCCCCGGACGTCCCGGCGGTCGTCACAGCACCGCCCGGGGACCGTTCCTTACCGCCGCTCGAACGGGCCCTCGAACGGTTCCCGCCGCGCACGGACGCGATGCCGGTCGAACTCCGGGACCGGCATACGCCAGAATGGCCCCCGTGCCTTTCCTGTTGCTGATCGAGGACGACGACGCCATCCGCACGGCCCTCGAACTCTCCCTGACGCGCCAGGGCCACCGTGTGGCCACTGCGGCGACGGGCGAGGACGGCCTGAAACTGCTCAAGGAGCAGCGACCCGACCTGATCGTGCTGGATGTGATGCTGCCCGGGATCGACGGCTTCGAGGTGTGCCGTCGCATCCGCCGTACCGACCAGTTGCCGATCATTCTGCTGACCGCGCGCAGCGATGACATCGACGTGGTGGTGGGGCTGGAGTCCGGCGCCGACGACTATGTCGTCAAGCCGGTCCAGGGCCGGGTGCTGGACGCCCGGATCCGGGCGGTGCTGCGGCGCGGGGAACGGGAGTCGACGGACTCGGCGACCTTCGGTTCCCTGGTCATCGACCGTTCGGCGATGACCGTCACCAAGAACGGCCAGGATCTCCAGCTCACCCCCACCGAGCTGCGGCTGCTGCTGGAGCTGAGCCGGCGGCCCGGACAGGCCCTGTCCAGACAGCAGTTGCTCCGGCTGGTGTGGGAACACGACTACCTCGGGGACTCCCGGCTGGTCGACGCCTGCGTCCAGCGGCTGCGGGCCAAGGTCGAGGACGTCCCGTCGTCGCCGACGCTGATCCGTACGGTCCGCGGAGTGGGCTACCGGCTGGACGTTCCCCAGTGACCGGAGGAACGGCGCGGTGACCGGTGCCGCGAAGCGTGCCATAGTCGCCGGTCTCCGCTGGACCAGTCTGCGGTTGCGGCTGGTCGTCGTGTTCGCCGTGGTCGCGCTGACCGCCGCGGTCTCGGCGTCCGGGATCGCGTACTGGCTCAACCGCGAGGCCGTACTGAGCCGTACGCAGAAGTCCACCATCGACGACTTCCGGGCCGAGTTGCAGAGCCGGGCCGCCACCCTGCCGCTGCACCCCTCGCAGAACGAACTCCAGCGCACCGCCGAACAGATGAGCCACGGCCGGGACGGCTACAACGTCCTCCTGGTCGGCGAGGGCGGCGGCGGCAAGCCCCTGGTGGGCGCGTCCGACCTGGGCGACTTCACCTTCGGCGACGTACCCGAGGGACTGCGGGAGCAGGTGAACCGGCGGCAGTCGACCGGGGCGGGCAACTCCGCGCCGTACCACCTGTACTGGCAGCGGATCATCCGCGACGGCGAGCCCTACCTCGTCGGCGGCAGCCGGGTCGCCAACGGCGGCCCCACCGGCTACATGCTCAAATCCCTCGAATCCGAGAGCAAGGACCTCAACACCCTGGCCTGGTCGCTGGGGATCGCCACGGCCCTCGCGCTGGTCGGCTCGGCGCTGCTGGCCCAGGCCGCCGCCACGACCGTACTGAAGCCGGTACGCCGCCTCGGCGACGCCGCCCGCAGGCTCGGCGAGGGCAAGCTGGACACCCGGCTGCGGGTCTCCGGCACCGACGAACTCGCCGAACTCGCCCGGACCTTCAACAAGACCGCCGAATCGCTGGAGAAGAAGGTCGCGGACATGAGCGCGCGGGAGGAGTCCAGCCGCCGCTTCGTCGCCGACATGTCCCATGAACTGCGCACCCCGCTCACGGCCCTGACCGCCGTCACCGAGGTCCTGGAGGACGAGGTCGACAACCTCGACCCGATGATCGCGCCCGCGGTGAACCTGGTGGTCTCCGAGACCCGGCGGCTGGGCGACCTGGTGGAGAACCTGATGGAGGTCACCCGGTTCGACGCGGGCACCGTCAAGGTGGTCCTCGACCTCGTCGACGTCGCCGACCAGGTCACCGCCTGCATCGACGCCAGGGCCTGGCTGGACGCCGTCGAACTCGACGCCGAACGCGGCGTCATGGCCCGGCTCGACCCGCGGCGGCTCGACGTCATCCTGGCCAACCTGATCGGCAACGCGCTCAAACACGGCGGCTCCCCGGTCCGGGTCTCGGTCCGCACCGTGGACCCGGCGACCGGCACGGAATGCCCCGACGGCGTCGGCGACGAACTCGTCATCGAGGTACGCGACCACGGGCCCGGCATCCCCGAGGACGTCCTGCCGCACGTCTTCGACCGCTTCTACAAGGCCAGCGCGTCCCGGCCCCGCTCCGAAGGCAGCGGACTCGGGCTCTCCATCGCGGTCGAGAACGCCCATATCCACGGCGGCACCATCACCGCCGCGAACTCGCCCGACGGCGACGGGGCGGTCTTCGTCCTGCGGCTGCCGCGCGACACGGCCCCGGAATCCGGCGCCCCGGACGGCCCCGGCGCCGAGCCCGGCGACGACACGCCCGGCGGAGAGGACGACGGAAAGTGACGCGGCGGACCACACGGCGGGCGCTGCTCGGTACGGCGGCGCTCGCCCTCCTCCTCACCGGCTGCGGAATCCGCCCCACACAGGTCCCCGTCGACGGCGGACCCGCGCCCTCCCGGCTGCCGTGCGCCGTCAACGGCGAAGGCGGGCCGCAGGCACAGCCGTCGTCGCTACCGGTACGGATCTACCTGGTCTGCGCCTCGCAACTGGTCGCCGTCGACCGCACCGCCGACACGGAAGCGCCCCCGAAGAGTCCCCCCGGGACCGGGCTGCCCGTCGCCCGGGCACTCGTCGCCGAACTCCAGAAGGAGCCGACGCAGGCCGAGCGGGAAGCGGGCTTCCAGACGTACGTCCGCAGCCCGCTGACGATCTCCGTCGGCCGGGCGGGCGACCCCGACGGCACCTACCGCCTCAGCCGCCAGCCCGAGGCCCTGGCGCCCGAGGCCCTCGCGCAACTCGTCTGCACCCTCGCGGAGAGCCGGGCGGCGGCGGACGAGGGCGGCGTCCGCCTCGGGGGCCCCGGCGGTTACGCGCCGGCGCTCTACGACTGCGCCCCCACGACCAAGTCCCACCCCCAAACCCCCTTGCCCACCCGCGCCACGCCGCCCCCGGGGCCCCCGGCCACCCCGTGACGGCCCCCGCTTTGGAGCCGACTCCCCGGGTTATGCCGCCTGCCTAGTGGCTTCGGCGATGGGGGGACCCCAGCGCCTCGGCCCTCCGGGGAGGACCCGTCACTACCGGGTCGCGCGGGGTGGCCTGCGGCCCGCCTGTGGCTGTTCGCGCAGTTCCGCCCCCTATGCCTTCGGCAATGGGGGGACCCCCAGCGCCTTGGCCCTCCGGCTGAGGCCCACAACCCCGGGCCGCGCCCGGCGGCCTGATGTTGTCGGCGGCCTGCGGACCGCATGTGGCTGGTGGCGCAGTTCCCCGCGCCCCTGGTTGCTTCCCCCGAGCCGCCCTCGGGACGGGAGCGCCCTCCGGGCGGGGATGGATAGTGCCTCCTCCGGAGGAGTTCCGGCCGCGCCCCGGCTGTGGCTGGTCGCGCAGTTCCCCGCGCCCCTAAATGCTCTCCCCCCGCACCGGCCCTGAATTGGGTCCCGGCCCTGGGAGAAGGAGCTGGGGCCCTTGCCTATGGGTCCCGGCCCCAGGCTGAGGGGCAGGGCCTTTTCGGAGGGCAGCAAGGGGGGCAACCAGGGGCGCGGGGAACTGCGCGACCAGCCAGCCACCAAGGCGCGGGTGGACCGACCACATCAAGTGGCAATCCCCCCTCCCCGGGACGGGCTCCGGCCCCGAGCAGCATGTCCAGTGCGCGTGGTCGGGGGGTGCAGGGTCGCCCCCGCAACGGACGGCGGAAAAGACCGGGTCTGCCTCCCAGGCAACCCCACTTCCGCCGTCCGTGAGGAGGTGAGCCCGGAGGCCACCGACCCTCCCGACGCCACACAAGACCGCCCGCATACCGCCGGAGCAACGGTC
>NZ_JBFADP010000020.1:0-122405 GCF_040641415.1 Streptomyces sp. NPDC020875
GTACGAGGGAACCCCTCCGCCTTGCGACTGCACGCACCGGACGCCGCGGGCCCCGCCCTTCGGGCGGACGGCGCCATTTTGAAGACACGGCCTAGATATGACCTGACCCGGCGGTTCTTCAACGAGGGGGGCGCGCTTCCCGAAGGAATTGCCGGGCGCCCCGCAGCGTCGTCTTCAGGCGGCGCTGGGTCGCCCGGCTGTCCAGGCGGACGTCGAGTGCTCCGGGGAGGCCGCTCGTCGCCCGGGTTGCCTTGGGCAGGCGGGCGGTGTCGAGGCCGTCCCGTTCGGCGACGAGGATGCCGAAGTCGTACCGGCTGAGGGTGTCCGGGCCAGCGATGTGGTGGATGCCGGACGCGTCGCTCGGCGCCAGTTCCAGCAGCGCCGCCGCGAGGTCCGAGACGTGGACGGGGCAGCGGAACTCGTCGGTGAACAGGGCGCCGTCGAAGGCGCCGGTCGCGAGCCGGTGGACCAGGCGTTCGTGTTCGGAGTCCCCGTCGCCGACGATCAGGGACGTGCGGGCGACCACGGCCTCCGGGTACACCGCGAGAACCCCGGTTTCGGCCGCCGCCTTGGCCGCGCCGTACGGGGTGACGGGGGAGGGGAGGCACGACTCGTCGTACCGGGCCCGGCCGACACCGGAGAAGACGGCGTCGGAGGAGACATGGACCAGGCGGATGCCACGCTTCGCCGCGGCGATCGCGAGCCGGATCGGGCCCTGCGCCGTAACCGCCCAGTCGGCCCCGCCGCTCGACGCGTTGATGACGACGCTCGGGTTCACCTCGGTTAATACGGCGTCCGGGCCGTCCGCGTCCCGCAGATCGAGGTGGCGCCACTCGGTCGGGGCGGCGTCACCGGGCTTGGTGGCGTACGTCGCGATGGTCGTGTGTCCCGCCGTTGTTGCCTGCCGGACGAGCTGGGAACCCAGAAAGCCGCTGCCGCCGATGATCAGAACTGTCATACGAGCAACGTAGCCGGGTGAGCCGCACGAGTAAGGCCCCACAGACAAGTCGGGGTGCGCGCTTTCCGCCGGTGGGACGCGGCCTTGGCCTGAACGCCGCGTGGCGACCTCGCGACCCGCCGGATGTTCCGGGTGAGGATGCCCCGCATGAACCTCATACGTTGTGCCAAGGGCGCCGTCGCCGCCTCTGCGGCCACCGCCGCCTGCTATGCCGTCATGCGTCACGGCTACGACCGGGCCCGGGAAGCCGCGACCGCCGCCGACGCCAGGGGCGACACGTTCGGCGGTGCGGTCGAGCACGGGCTCACCACGGCAGCCTCCTGGACCCTCATGCCCGTCCTGTTATGGGTCGGAATGCGCCTGCTGCGGGAAGACGGCAACACCGTCTTCGTTGTCGCCGGGGGTGGGGCCTGGGTCTTCGGCATCGGCATGCTCGTCGACTACATCGACCACCACCCCGGCAGTCCCCCCTACATCGCCTTCGCCGTCTACGTGATCTTCTGCGCCGTGCTCCCGAGGGACGACAATTCGCCGAGGTCATAGCCCATACGTACGGGGCACGGCCGGGCTCGGGTCAGAAGGTGGGGCAGAGGTTCTTGTGCACGGCGGCCAGGATCGCCGTACCGGTCGCGGGGGTCGCGATGTCCGGGAGCCGGGTGCCGATGGTGAACCGGTCGAGTGCCTGCTGCGGCAGCTCGGACTTGTCCTTCGCCGACTTGATCGAACCGCACTGGTTCAGCCCGCGGCTGATGGCCTGGTCTTCCTTGCCCGTTTTGACGATGCGCGGATCGATCGCGTTGAGCGCGGCGATGTACGCGGCGGCCACCGTGGCATCGGGCTTCGGCGGAAGGCCGGCCGCCTCGCGCGCCTTCGCCAGGTCCTCGGCGGACGGTTCCTTCACCGGCGGGGTCGCCGTCGTCGGCGGACGGATGGTCTTGGTGGGCTCGGGGCTGGTTTCGAGGGAGCAGGCGGTGCCGGTGAGCAGTAAGGCGGCGGTGAGGAGGGTGAGGGCGGTGTGTCGGGTACGCATCCGGTCAGCGTGCCGGGGCGGGCCCGGGGCGCGTGGGCATTGAGGGGGTGCTGTGACGGGTCTGTGACCCACTGTGTGGCGTACGGGGCGCAGGGGATGGGTGGGGCGACTCGGAGTCCGGGCCGGGGCGGCGCGGGCCGGGCCCGGCCGGGCCGGGGCGTACGGATGGATGTGGTGGAGGCCCGTGAGCGGGTTGATACCGTGGCCATCCCCGGCGGCGCGTGTCGCCGGAGCCCGCCCCTCGCACATTCCTCACCGTAAGGAATCCGCCGTGCCCCTGGTTTCCGTGGTGATGCCGGTATACAACTCGGCCGTCACTCTGGGCGCGTCGGTGCGCTCCGTCCTCGCGCAGACCCATGCCGACGTCGAACTGCTGATCACCGACGACGCGTCCACCGACGGTTCCATGGACATGCTGCGGGAGCTGGCCGGTCAGGACGAGCGGGTGCTGCCGCAGGCGGCGCCCGAGCAGGGCGGCGCCGCCAAGGCCCGGAACCTGGCCCTGGCCCGGGCGCGTGGCGACTACGTGGCGTTTCTGGACAGCGACGACATGTGGCTCCCGGAGAAGCTGGAGCGGCAGATCGAGTTCGCCGCCGCGGGCGACGCCCCGCTGACGTTCACCGCCTACTACAAGGTCGACGGCGACTACACGGGCGAGGCGTGCGACTTCGTACCGAACGGGCGGGTCGTCGCGTCCCGGGAGCGCGTCACGTACCGGGACATGCTGATGCAGGACCACATCGGGGCCCTGACCGCCATGTACGACCGGAAGGCGCTCGGCACCCGGCTCATGCCCGACATGCCGAAGCGGCAGGACTACGCGCTGTGGCTGAGCATCATGCGGGACGGGCACCCCGCCCGGGGCATGCGGGAGCCGCTGGCGGTCTACCGGGCCGGGCGCGCGGGATCGCTGTCCTCGAACAAGCTGGGGCTGGTCGAGCACAACTGGCGGCTGTACCGGCAGCACGAGCACCTCTCCTTGCCGTGGTCGGCCCTGGCGCTCTCCGGGGACGTGTGGCACTCCCTGCGCAAGTCCCGGATCTGACCGAGCCGAGATCCGCTTCCCGCCGCCGGGCCGCCCGCACCGGGGCGAGACCGTCTTTCCGGTCCGTACGCGATCGGGTGAGGCCCTGGCCCCGGCCGTGACCGTGATTCCCGACGGGCCCGGCTCTCGAACCGGGGGCCCGGGCCGGCTTCCTCTCCCACGCCCGGAGCTGATCATCCCCGATAGGACGGTCTGTTCCGGCCGTTCTCGTTCCCGTGCTCTGCCGGGGGCGCTGGTCCCGGCTCTACGCTGGGCCCTCGCGTCACCCCGTCCAGCGTCCAGCGGAGATGAGGAAAGCCCGATGCGCGCCACCGATCTGGTCTGGTTCAAGAGCAGCTACAGCAAGAGCGGCGGGCACGGCAACTGTGTCGAGGTGGCTCTGTCCCGGCAGGAGTCGCGCCGCGGCGGTGGCGATGGAGACGATCGCCCCGCCGTCATTCACGTCCGGGACTCCAAGGTTCCCGACGGGGCGCGGCTCGGCATCACCGCCCGCGCCTGGGGCGGGTTTCTGCCCTATGCCGCCGGGCGGCGCTGACCTGCGTCGATCGGCCGCGCCGATCGGGGTATCGGGAGGACTGCCCACCACGCGCTCGCTCTCGCGGAGGGCCCGCTCCTAGCGTCGCCGGTATGACCAGTGAACAGACCGGTGCCGTGCAGCTCACCGCCGCGATGGTGCTTTCCGGGACCATCGGGGTCTTCGTCGTCGAGTCGACCGCCTCGCCCTCCACCGTGGTCCTCTTCCGGTGCCTCTTCGGGGCGCTCGCCCTCGCCGGGTACGCCCTCGTACGGGGGTACTTCAGGGATCACGGGCTCACCCGGCGCACCGTCGGGCTCTCCGCGCTCGGTGGCGTGTTCATCGTGCTGAACTGGGTGTTTCTGTTCTCCGCCTATGAGCACGGGTCGATATCCCTGGCGACCGTCGTCTATCACACCCAGCCGTTCTTCCTGGTGCTGCTGGGGGCCGTGGTGCTGCGGGAGCGGCTGACGCGGGGGCAGTTCGGGTGGCTCGCGGTGGCCTTCGGCGGGCTCGTGCTCGTGTCCGGGGTCGGGCCGGGGGCGTCCGCGTCCGTCGCCGGGGTCGGGTTCGCCCTGCTGGCCGCGCTGCTCTACGCCGCCTCGACCCTGGTCACCAAGCGGATCACCGGGGTCCGGCCGCATCTCGTGGCGCTCGTACAGGTGCTGGTGGGGCTGCCGTTGCTGCTGCCGCTCGCCGAACTCGCCGAGGTCGGCGGGCTGGGCGCGGGGTGGGCGTGGCTGGTGGGGCTGGGGGTGCTGCACACCGGGGTGATGTACGTCCTGATGTACGCGGCCTATCAGCGGCTGACCACCGCGCGGATCGCCGTACTCGCCTTCGTCTATCCGGTGGTGGCGCTGGTGGCCGACCGGGTCGTGTACGGGCACCACATCGGGCTGCTCCAGGCGCTGGGGATCCCGCTGATCGTCGCCGCGAGTCTGCGCGTCAACCGGCCGAAGCCGAAGCCGAAGCCGGGGAAGCCGAAGTCGAAGCCGGGGACGCCGGAGCCGGGGTCGAAGCCGGGGTCCCCGGATCCCGCTCCTGTTCCCGGAACAGCCGCAGCGTCTCGTCGATGAAGAGGCGGACATGGCGTGGCAGCCGCTTCCCCTCCCGCCACGCCACCTGCGTGTACAGCCGGAACGGCGGTTCCCACGGCAGCGCCGTCAGCGTTCCGGCCGCCAGTTCGGCGCGGACCGCGACCCGGGGCAGCAGGGCGATCGCCAGCCCGGCCGCCACCCCCTGTTTGGCCGCCTCCAGCGTGCCGTACTCCCGGAACGGGGGCGTCGGGCCGGACACGGCGCGCAGTTCCGCCTCGAAGAGGTCCCGGTACGGGCAGCCCGGCTCGGTGCCCAGCAGTTGCTCGCCGACCAGATCGGCCGTGGTCAGGGCGTCAGCGCCAGCCAGGTGGTGGCGGGGGGCGGCCACCAGGACCAGCGACTCCACGGCGAGGACCTCCGTGACCAGCCCCGGGTGCTCCGTCGCCGGGTCCATCAGGAAGCCGATGTCGTACGCGCCCTTGAGCACCGCCCGGCGCGTCTCGTCGCCGAGGGCCGGGCGGAGTGCGAGGCGTACCGCCGGATAGCGGTGGTGGAAGAGTTCCAGCAGCGGCGGCAGCCGGTACGACGTCAGCGACTCCATCGTGCCGACGGTCAGCGCGCCCTCCGGCTCCCCGGTCTCCGCGACGGCCGCCCGCGCCTCGTCGTGCAGATCGATGATCCGGCGGGCGTACGGCACCAGCCGCTCACCCGCCTCCGTGAGCCGGATCCGGCCGCCGAGCCGGTCGAAGAGCTGGACGCCCAGCTCCGACTCCAACGCCTTGACCTGCGCGGTCACACTCGACTGGGCGTAGCGCAGCTCGCTCGCGGCGGCCGTGAAGCTCAGCAGTTCCGCGACTTTCGCGAAGGTCACCAGGAGACGCAGCTCCACGGCGGACTCCTACTTGTCGTCCTTGCCGTCGTTCTTCTTCCGGTCGTCCCGCTTCTGGTCGTCCTCGGCGGGCTCGGCGCGCTCCGGCTCGGGCTCGGGCTCCGCGGGCTTCTCGCGCTCCCGCTTCGTCTCGTCGCCCAGCGACTTCAGGAAGTCCGGGTTGTCGTCGGGTGCCACCCAGCCGCCGCCCCGGCCCCCGCCGCCCGAGAACACGCCCCCGCCGGAGCCGCCGCCGTACGCGGCCGTACGGCGCGGGCGGCCCGCGACGAACCAGGCGATCGGGCCCAGCAGCACCTCGCCGAAGAGCAGCACGATGAAGATCCACGCCAGCTTGGGAAGGTTGCGGACTTCCTTCTCCGGGGTGTTCAGCACATCGATGAAGGCATAGATCCACAGCGCCAGGACCAGGAGGAACGGCAGATACCGGAGCATGGTGGTGACGGTCCCCCAAGGAGAGGCTGCGGGGCGCGGGCGGGCACCCGGTGACGTGGCCAGGGTAGCCGGTACCGGATACTGGGGCCCATGGCATATGAGGATCTTCGTTCCCTGCTCAGGGCCCTGGAGCGCGAGGGAGACCTCAAGCGCGTCAAGGTCGAGGTCGACCCGCACCTGGAGGTCGGCGAGATCGTCGACCGGGTGAACAAGGCGGGCGGGCCCGCCCTCCTCTTCGAGAACGTCCGCGGCTCGTCCATGCCGCTGGCGATGAATGTCTTCGGTACGGACCGGCGGCTGCTCAAGGCGCTGGGGCTGAAGTCGTACTCCGAGATCTCCGAGAAGATCGGCGGGCTGCTGAAGCCCGAGCTGCCGCACGGCTTCATCGGGGTCCGCGAGGCGTTCGGCAAGCTCGGCACGATGATCCACGTACCGCCGAAGAAGGTGAAGGACGCTCCCGTACAGGAAGTCGTCCTCCAGGGTGACGAGGTCGATCTCGACGCGCTGCCCGCCCTCTTCACCTGGCCCGAGGACGGCGGCTCCTTCTTCAACCTGGGGCTGACGCATACGAAGCACCCGGAGACCGGGGTCCGCAACCTCGGGCTCTACCGGCTCCAGCGGCACGACCGCCGGACCATCGGTATGCACTGGCAGATCCACAAGGACTCGGCCAACCACTACCAGGTCGCCGCCCGGCGCGGTGAGCGGCTGCCGGTCGCGATCGCCTTCGGCTGCCCGCCCTCGGTGACGTACGCCTCCACCGCGCCGCTGCCCGGCGACATCGACGAGTATCTGTTCGCCGGGTTCGTCCAGGGCAAGCGGATCGAGATGGTCGACTGCAAGACCGTGCCGCTCCAGGTGCCCGCACAGGCCGAGGTGGTCCTGGAGGGGTGGCTGGAGCCGGGGAAGATGCTGCCGGAGGGGCCGTTCGGCGACCACACCGGCTTCTACACCCCGCAGGAGGACTTCCCGGCGCTCACCATCGACTGCGTCACCATGCGGAAGCGCCCGCTGCTCCAGTCGATCGTGGTCGGCCGGCCGCCGACGGAGGACGGGCCGCTGGGCCGGGCCACCGAGCGGTTCTTCCTGCCGCTGCTGAAGATCATCGTGCCGGACATCGTGGACTACCACCTGCCCGAGGCGGGCGGCTTCCACAACTGCGCGATCGTCTCCATCGACAAGCGGTACCCCAAGCACGCGCAGAAGGTGATGTCCGCGATCTGGGGCGCCCACATGATGTCCCTGACGAAGCTGATCATCGTGGTGGACAAGGACTGCGACGTCCACGATCTGCACGAGGTCGCCTGGCGGGCCTTCGGGAACACCGACTACGCCCGTGACCTGACCGTGGTCGAGGGGCCGGTGGACCATCTGGACCACGCCTCCTACCAGCAGTTCTGGGGCGGAAAGGCGGGGATCGACGCCACCGCCAAGTGGCCCGAGGAGGGGTATACCCGGGGCTGGCCGAACATGGTCGAGTCCGATCCCGACACCTCGGCGCTGGTGGACCGGCGCTGGAAGGAGTACGGCCTGTGACGGCGGACGGCGCCGCCGCTTCCGGTACCGGTGCCGGGGCCGTCCCCGGTACCCGGCCGGGCGGCGGCCCGGCGGCCTCCGGCGGCAAGGTCAAGGCGTTCCTGCGGCTGGTGATGATCGAGCACTCGGTCTTCGCCCTGCCGTTCGCCTATATCGCCGCCCTCACCGCGATGTACCAGGTGGACAAGAGCGTCCACTGGACCGAACTGCTGATCGTCACGGTCGCCATGGTCGGGATGCGGACCTTCGCCATGGCCTGCAACCGGATCATCGACCGGGAGATCGACTCCCGCAATCCCCGGACCGCCGGGCGCGAACTGGTCACCGGCGCGGTGAGCGTACGGACCGCCTGGACCGGCGCGCTGATCGCGCTGGCCGTCTTCCTCGGCGCGGCGGCGGCGCTCAATCCGCTCTGTCTGGCGCTGGCGCCGATCGCGGTGGTCCCGATGGTGGTCTATCCGTACGGGAAGAGGTTCACGAACTTCCCGCACGCCATCCTCGGCCTGGCCCAGGCGATCGGCCCGATCGGCGCCTGGCTCGCGGTCACCGGCACTTGGTCGTGGGACGCGGTGATCCTCGGCGTCGCGGTCGGGATCTGGATCGGCGGCTTCGACCTGATCTTCGGTTCCCAGGACGTGGCGGCCGACCGGGCGGAGGGCGTGAAGTCCGTCCCGGCCCGCTTCGGCGTCCCGGCGGCGCTCCACGGCGCCCGCGCCTGCCATGCGATCACCACGGCCCTGCTGGCCTGGTACGGCCTGGCGACGGACGCGGGCGCGTTCTTCTGGGTGGGCCTGGTGATCGTCGCGGTCGCGTTCGGCTACGAGCACACCATCGTCCGGCCGCACGACCTGTCCCGGCTGAACCGGGCGTTCTTCACGGTCAATGGTTTTATCGGAATTACCCTCTTCGTGTTCGCTCTGCTGGATCTGGTGGTGCGTGGTCTGATGGTGTAGCCGTACGGGGAGCGGATCACCGTCGGGACGTCGCTCGGCAAGCTGGAGTTCGATACGGCGGTGCTCCCGGTCGACCCCGGGAAGTGATCGGTCCTTCCCCGCGCCCGGGGGCGCCGGCCAGCGGCTCACCGAGGGCCGAGGACGGTGACGGGCCGGTCGGCGGACCCGGATAGGCTCCCCGTGTGGAGGCAGTACGAGAAGCAGCACGGGAAGAGCCACGGGACGGGGTGCGGCGGCCCTGGGTCGTCGGGGTGTCGGGGGCGTCCGGGACGCCGTTCGCCGCCGCCGTGCTGCGGGGGCTGATCGACGCGGGCGAGAGCGTCGACCTCGTGGTGTCGCGGGCCTCGCGGCTCACCCTGCTGGACGAGACCGGGATCTCCTTCCGGGACGCGCACTGGCGGGACGACCTCGCCGAGTGGCTGGGGCGGGGCGCCGACGGGCGGGCCGGGACCTTCGACGTCGATCTCGGTGATCACGGCGAGGTGCGGTACTGGAACGCGGGGGACCTCGCGGCCGGGCCGTCGTCGGGGTCGTACCCGGCGAAGGGCATGCTGATCGTGCCCGCTTCGACCGCCGCCGTCGCCGGGGTGGCCCTCGGGCTCTCCAAGGATCTGCTCCAGCGCGTGGCGAGCGTGACGCTCAAGGAGCGGCGGCCGCTGGTCGTCGCCGTACGCGAGACCCCGCTCAACGGGCAGACCCTGCGGCATCTCGTCACCCTCGACCAGGCCGGGGCCGTCGTCCTGCCCGCGTCGCCCGCGTTCTACGCCGGGGCGACGCACATCCAGGACCTGGTGGACTTCGTTGCCGGGCGGGCCCTCGACGCCGTGGGGGTGCCGCACACCCTCTACGGGCGCTGGAAGGGCGAGATCGGCGGCACGGCGAGGAAGGCCGCCGACGCGGCCGGGGGTACGGGGACGGCGCCGGGGACCGGCTGAGGGCGGCCGTACCGGCCCGCCCGCCGAGCCGGGCGGCGTCAGAAGACCCGTACCGACAGATGTATCCAACCCAGACTCTTCAGGGATCGCAGGGACAAATCCCTGCATGCCTTAGTTTCATTCTGATACTCACTGGATTGCTGAATAATGGAAGGCGCCAGGTTTATGGACGCGGTGGACAGGCAGCTCATCCAGGCCCTACGTGAGAACGGCAGGGCCTCCTACGCCGAGCTGGGACGGCTCGTCGGGCTCTCCGGGCCCAGCGTCACCGACCGGATCAACCGGCTGGAGGCGGCGGGTGTCATCACCGGCTACCGCGCCACCGTCGACGCCGCCTCCCTCGGGCTCGGCGTCACCGCCCTGATCGGGATCTCCCTCTCCGACGCCGCCGACCACGAGGACGTGGCCCGCAGGCTCCGCGATCTGGACGAGATCGAGGACTGCTGGTTCATCGCGGGCGACGACTCGTACATGCTCAAGGTCCGGGCGAATGACGTCGACGGCCTGGAGAAGACCATCCGGCGGCTCAGCGGCACCCGGGGCGTCTCCCGGACCCGGACCACGATCGTCCTCTCCACCAAGTGGGAGAACCGCGTCGGGGATCTGCCCGCCCAGGAATGACCGGGGCCGCCCCCGCGCGGCGGGGGCACTCCCGCCCGCCTGGGGCGGGCCAAGTACCGTGGACGGAGCCCGATGGACGAGGCTCGACGGATCAGGAAAGTGGGAGGCGGGCGCATGGACGCTGGGCTCAAGCGCGAGCTGGAGGAGAAGGTCCTCGCCGGTGAGCGGCTGACCCGTGAGGACGGGATCGCCCTCTACGACTCGGACGACCTCGCCTGGCTCGGCGGCCTCGCCCACGAGGTGCGTACCCGCAAGAACGGTGACGTCGTCCACTTCAACGTCAACCGGCACCTCAATATGACCAATGTGTGCACCGCGTCCTGCGCGTACTGCTCGTTCCAGCGGAAGCCGGGCGAGAAGGACGCGTACACGATGCGGATCGAGGAGGCCGTCCGCCTCGCCAAGGCGATGGAGAACGAGAACCTCACCGAGCTGCACATCGTCAACGGGCTCCACCCCAACCTGCCGTGGCGCTACTACCCCCGGTCGCTCTCCGCCCTCAAGGAGGCGCTGCCGAACGTCTCCCTGAAGGCGTTCACCGCCACCGAGATCCACCACTTCGAGACCATCTCCGGAATGTCGGCCTCCGACATCCTGGACGAGCTGATCGAAGCCGGTCTGGAATCGCTCACCGGCGGCGGCGCCGAGATCTTCGACTGGGAGATCCGCCAGCACATCGTCGACCACAAGACCCACTGGGAGGACTGGTCGCGGATCCACCGGCTGGCGCACAGCAAGGGGCTCAAGACCCCGAGCACGATGCTCTACGGACACATCGAGGAGCCGCGCCACCGGGTCGACCACGTACTCCGGCTCCGTGAACTCCAGGACGAGACCGGCGGCTTCCAGGTCTTCATCCCCCTGCGCTACCAGCACGACTTCGTCGACATGAAGGACGGCAAGGTCCGCAACAAGCTCCAGGCCCGGACCACCATGGCCACCGGCGCCGAGGCGCTGAAGACCTTCGCCGTCTCCCGGCTGCTCTTCGACAACGTGCCGCACGTCAAGGTGTTCTGGGTGATGCACGGCGTCCAGACCGCGCAGCTCGCGCTCCAGCACGGCGCCGACGACATGGACGGCTCGGTGGTCGAGTACAAGATCACCCACGATGCCGACAACTACGGCACGCCGAACAAGCTGACCCGCGACGATCTGCTGGAGCTGATCCGGGACGCCGGATTCCGCCCGGTGGAGCGGAACACCCGGTACGAGATCATCCGCGAGTACCCCGGCCCGGAAGCCGAGCGGCGCGAATCGCCGCAGCCCATGCGGCTCTGACCGGGGGAGCGCGCGTTGACCCTGACGTACACCCTCGACCCCGCCGTCGACCCGGCGCTCCGCGACGGAATCCTCCGGCTCTGGGCCGATGTCACCAACGCGGGCGGCGCGGTCGGATTCGTCCCGCCCGTCACCCCGGACGACATCCGGCCCGAGCTGGTCCGCCAGCTCGCCGCCCTGGCGGAGGGACGGGCCCGGCTGCTCGTCGGCCACGACACCGACGGGCGGGTCGCGGCCACCGCGTTCCTCACCTTTAACAGCCATCGGCTGATGACCCACTGGATCTGGCTCTACACCGTCATGGTCCACCCCGACCAGCAGGGCCGGGGCGCCGGGCGCGGACTGATGGCGGCGGCGGCCGAGGCCGCCCGCGGTTTCGGCGGCGTCGAGGCGATCCGGCTCGGCTGCCGGGGCGGGCTCGGTCTGGAGCGGTTCTACGCGTCCTGCGGCTACCAGGAGGTCGGGCGGGTGCCCGACGCGATCCGGGTCGGGGACGGGGATTACCGGGACGACATCACGATGCTGCTGTCGCTGCGGTGACGCCGGTGGTGATGGTGATGGCGATGGTGATGAACCCGGTGGTCGCGGGGCCGTCCGGGGGGTCCCGCAGAGCCGCCGTATAGCTCGATTTCGGTACATGCTTCACTGGAACAGCACGTTCAATCCCCAGTCGCGTACGTGAACAGCGCGTGCGTCCGGAAGAGAGAAGGGCCTCCGTGTCTGCCAAGTCGAGCGCCGCGATCAAGTACACCGGCCTGCGCCTCGCCGTCTTCGCGGGCTGCTTCGCGGTCGTGGCCGTCCTCGTCCAGTTCGGGATCCTCCCCAAGGGGCTCGGCGACTCCAACTTCGTCTGGGTCGTGCTGCTGGCGCTGGTGCTGTCGGCGCCGCTGAGCTTCATCCTGCTGCGGAAGCAGCGCGACGCGATGTCCGAGCAGATCGTCGACTCCGTGGACCGGGCGAAGGACCGCCTCGCGGCGAACCGGACGCGGGAGGACGGCATCGCCTGACGCGCGGCGAGCCGAGGGGGCCGGTCGTACGGCTCCGGCGCCTGCCCCGGTGCTCCGGGGCGCGGCGTCTCGTGTCGGGCGGATGAAGCCCGGTATCGGGTGCATATCGGATGTGTCACACATCCCGGGTAGTGATCTTGAGATCCTGCCCGGGATGTCCGTGTTTATGCAGGTAGTCCCGATGATGTGGTGTGGATTCCGAGGAAAATCCGCCCCCACGCCCCCAAGATGACCTTTGAGAACCTCAAAGCTCCGGTGTTAACGTGTTCCCCATGCAGACATCAGTGCGCCTCCGCCTTGCCGCGAGCCCCCCGCTCGTGGCGCGCCTGCATGTCGACCTCTGCCGCTGCATGTCCGCGGTCTGTCGCCGCTCGGTCTGACCCCGGCATCCCTCCCCAGCGGCAGCCCCGACTCGCAACCGAAACCGGCCCTACTCGCGCACGGGCGCCGTCTTCCGCTCACCCATTACCTCAGCCACCACTGGAGTGTGTCCGTGTCCGCGAACACGACGTCCCCCGCCGACCGGAAGCCCGAGGCATCCGAGTCCGGCGCCCGTTCCCGACTGCCGAGAATCCCCTTCTGGGCCCAGATCGTCGCCGGTCTCGTCCTCGGCGTCCTGCTCGGCTGGCTCGCCCGGGAACAGGACATCAGCTGGCTCAAGGACACGCTGGAGCAGGTCGGCGACATATTCGTCCGGCTGCTGAAGCTGGCCGTCGCGCCGCTCGTCTTCTTCGCGATCCTGATCTCGATCACCAACCTCCGCAAGGTCAACAACGCCGCCCGGCTGGCCGGCCAGACCCTGCTCTGGTTCCTGATCACCTCCCTCATCGCGGTCGCCATCGGTATCACCATCGGCCTCCTCACCAACCCCGGCGAGGGCACGGGACTCACCCCCAAGGACGGCGGACTCCCCAAGAAGACCGGCTCCTGGATCGACTTCCTGACCGGGATCATCCCGACGGACATCATCACCCCCTTCGCCGAACTGAAGGTCCTCCAGATCGTCTTCCTCGCCGCCGTCGCGGGCATCGCGGCGCTCTCCCTCGGCGAGAAGGCCAAGCCCGTCCTCACCTTCAGCGAATCCGTGCTGGAACTGCTCCAGAAGGCGCTGTGGTGGGTCATCCGGCTCGCCCCGCTGGGCACCGTCGGCCTCATCGGCTACGCCATCGCCGACTACGGCTGGAACCTGATCAGCAAGTACGCGACCTTCACCGCCGACGTCTACATCGGCAGCCTGCTCGTCCTCTTCGGCGTCTACCCGCTGCTGCTCTGGGCCGTCGCCAAGGTCAACCCGCTCCAGTTCTACAAGGGCGCCTGGCCCGCGATCCAGCTCGCCTTCGTCTCCCGCTCCTCCGTCGGCACCATGCCCGTCACCCAGCGGGTCACCGAGCGGCTCGGCGTACCGAAGGAGTACGCGTCCTTCGCGGTCCCGTTCGGCGCCACCACCAAGATGGACGGCTGCGCCGCGATCTACCCGGCCCTCGCGGCGATCTTCGTCGCCGAGATCTTCGACATCCAGCTGGGCCTCAAGGAATACCTGCTGATCGTCTTCGTGTCCGTGGTCGGCTCCGCCGCGACCGCCGGACTCACCGGCGCGACCGTGATGACCACCCTCACCCTCTCCACCCTCGGCCTCCCGCTCGAAGGCGTCGGCCTGCTGCTCGCCATCGACCCGATCCTCGACATGATCCGCACCGCGACGAACGTCGCCGGACAGGCGGCCGTACCGGTGATCGTGGCCGCCCGGGAGAAGATCCTCGACCGCGACCAGTACGACGCGGCGGGGTCGACGTCGATCGACGACGAGACAGTGCCGGGCGAGTCGGCGGCGTCGGCGGGCGAGAAGGTGTCGATCCCCGCCCCCGCGTGATCGCTCGCGCTGTGCGGTTCGTGGTGCTCGGGCCGTGATGTGCTCACCGGAGCCCCCGCTCTCCCCCTCACGGAGAGCGGGGGCTCCGGTGCGTCCCGCTCCGCCGGGGCCCCGCCTCACTACCCGGGTCGCGCCCCGGGGCCTGATGTTGTCGGCGGCCTGCGGACCGCCTGTGGCTGGTCGCGCAGTTCCGCCCCCTATGCCTTCGGCGATGGGGGGACCCCCAGCGCCTTGGCCCTCCGGGTGAGGCCCACAACCCCGGGCAGCGCCCAGCGGCCTGATGTTGCTCGCGGTCTGCGGACCGTGCGTGGCTGGTCGCGCAGTTCCCCGCGCCCCTGGTTGCCCTCCTGACCGCCCTCCGAAAGAGGCAGGCCCCTCTCTCACCGGAGGCGAGGCCCTTTTCAGGAGCGGCGCTGGGGAGAGCATTTAGGGGCGCGGGGAACTGCGCGACCAGCCACATGCGGTCCGCAGACGCGACTAATGCATCAGCTCAGCAGGACAGAAGGCGGGGGCGGCGACGCCGTGGAGGGCCAAGGCGCTGGGGGTCCCCCCAGCGCCGAAGGCATAGGGGGAGGAACTGCGCGACAAGCCAGCCTCGGGCCGCAGGCGGCGGACAACATCAGGCCGCCGGGCGCGGCGGCGGTGTCCCGGAGAGCCAACGCGCTGGTGCGATTCGCGGCGGCGGCGCCCCGCTATGCGCGGGTCGCATAACCGGCGTACCTGGGTAAACCGCCATAAGCTCCTCGGTTGTCACGTGACGGACGGAGAGCGAGCCGATGGCGATACGTACCACCCGACCCCCCGCCCCCGGCCGCGCGGTGTTCGGGACCGCCGTCGCCGATCGCGATGCGCGGGCCGCCGTCTTTACCGGGAGGGCCGCCGCACCCGAACGGACCCTCGTCGACGTGCTCGCCGCCACCGCCCGGCGTCACCCCGACGCGCTCGCCCTCGACGACGGGGTCGCCCCGCTGACGTACCGCGCCCTGCTCGCCGAGGTGGCCGGGGTGCGGCGGGAGCTGCTGGGCCGGGGGGTCGGGCGCGGGGCGCGGGTCGGGGTGCGGGTGCCTTCGGGGGGTGCCGAGCTGTACGTCTGCGTACTCGCGGCCCTCGCCGCCGGTGCCGCGTACGTCCCCGTCGACGCCGACGATCCGCCCGAGCGGGCCGCGACCGTCTTCGCCGAGGCGGGTACCGCGGTCGTACTCGGCGAGGGCCGGACGATCACCGGTCACGGCGTCCCCGGCGGAGCCCGTACCGACGGCCCGCCCCCGCGACCCGGTGACGACGCGTGGATCATCTTCACCTCGGGCTCCACGGGCCGCCCGAAGGGTGTCGCCGTCACCCACCGGGCCGCCGCCGCGTTCGTCGACGCCGAGGCGCGGCTCTTCCTGCCCGAGGCGCCCCTGGGGCCCGGGGACCGGGTGCTCGCCGGGCTCTCGGTGGCGTTCGACGCGTCCTGCGAGGAGATGTGGCTGGCCTGGCGGCACGGCGCCTGTCTGGTGCCCGCGCCGCGAGCCCTGGTCAGGGGCGGTGCCGAGTTCGCGCCGTGGCTGGCGGAGCGCCGGATCACCGTCGTCTCGACCGTCCCCACCCTGGCCGCGCTCTGGCCGTCCGACGCGCTCGACGGCGTACGGCTGCTGATCCTGGGCGGCGAGGCGTGCCCGCCCGAGCTGGCGGCGCGGCTCGCCGTACCGGGCCGGGAGGTGTGGAACACGTACGGCCCCACGGAGGCGACCGTGGTGTCCTGCGCGGCCCGGCTCACGGCAGGCGGCGGCCCGGTCCGGATCGGGCTGCCGCTCGACGGCTGGGACCTGGCGGTCGTGGACTGCGACGGCATCCCCGTACCGATGGGCGGTACCGGCGAACTCGTCATCGGCGGCGCCGGGCTCGCCCGCTACCTCGACCCGGAGCGGGACGCCGCCGCCTACGCGCCCCTGCCCGCCACCGGCTGGCCGCGCGCCTACCGCTCGGGCGATCTGGTCCGGGCCGAACCCGCCGGGCTGATCTTCACCGGCCGCGCCGACGACCAGGTCAAACTCGGCGGGCGACGGGTCGAACTCGGCGAGATCGATACGGCCCTGCTGAGCCTGACCGGTGTCCGGGCCGCCGTCGCCGCGATCCGTACGACCCCGTCGGGCACCCGGATCCTGGTCGGATACGTGGTCCCGGAACCCACCCCGGAACCGGGACCGGAACCCACCCCGGGACCGAACCCGGGGCGGGAGCCGGACCCCGAGCCGCGGCCCCATGCCGACACCGCCCCCGGGACCGCCTTCGACAAGGCCCGCGCCCTCGCCCGGCTGCGGGAGATCCTGCCCGACGGGCTCGTGCCCGTACTCGCCGTCGTCGCCGGGCTGCCCACCCGGACCTCCGGCAAGGCCGACCGGGACGCCCTGCCCTGGCCCCTGCCCGCCGAATCCGCGCCCGCCGGGGCCCCGGTCCTCACCGGGACCGAGGCCTGGCTCGCCGCGCGCTGGGCCGAACTGCTCGGGGCGTCCGGCGTCTCGGCCGGTGACGACTTCTTCGCGTACGGCGGCGGGAGTCTGGCCGCCGCCCGGCTGGTGTCCCGGATCCGGGAGCGGTACGGAACCGGTTCCGTCGGCGACGTCTACCGCCATCCGACCCTCGGCGCCCTCGCCGCCGTACTCGACGAACGCGAAGGCGAGCGCGCAGGCGAACGCGAACAGGGGCACCGGCGGGCCGGAACCGGTCGAACCGTCCGCGCCGCCGCCCCCGTGCCCCGCCGGGCCCGCGCCCTCCAGCTCGCCTTGCTGCCGCTCCTGCTGACCGTCGGCGGGCTGCGCTGGGGCGTCCTGGCCGCCGCCGCCGCGAATGTGGCCGGCGTCGGGCCCGGCTTCTCCTGGTGGTGGCCGGCCGCGGGCTGGCTGCTGACCGCGAGCCCGCCGGGCCGGATCGTGCTCGCCGCCGGTGGCGCCCGGCTGCTGCTCGCCGGGGTGCGCCCGGGGACGTACCCCCGGGCGGGCGCCGTGCATCTGCGGCTCTGGACCGCCGAACGGCTCGCCGAACTCACCGGCGCCACCCAGCTCGCGGGCTGCTGGCTCACCTACTACGCCCGCGCCCTCGGCGTCCGGGTCGCCGACGGCGTCGATCTGCACGCCCTGCCGCCCGTCACCGGCATGCTGCGGCTCGGCCGGGGCGCCGCCGTGGAACCCGAGACCGATCTCGCCGGGCACTGGCTCGACGGCGACACCCTCCGGATCGGGGCGATCCGGATCGGCGCCGACGCCGTCGTCGGGGCCCGCAGCACCCTGTTCCCCGGCGCCCGGATCGGCAAGCGCGCCGAGATCGCCCCCGGTTCCGGGGTGACCGGCCGGGTCCCGGCGGGGGAGCGCTGGTCCGGGGTGCCCGCCGTACGCGAGGGCCGGGCCCGGGGCGCCACCCGGACCGCCATCCGCCGGGGCCGCCCGCCGCGCCGGGCCCGCTGGACCGCCGTCTACGCTCTGACGTCGCTGCTCCTCGGCGTGCTGCCCGCCGTCGCCGCCCTCCCCGCCCTGCTGGTCCTGCGCGCCGTCCCGCACCCGGCCGCCGGTGTGCCGCTCGCCGCCGTCACCGGCCTGGCCGCGTACGCCCTGCTGATCCTGGCGGGGGTACGCGTCCTCGGCGCCGGGCTGCGCGAGGGCAGCCACCCCGTCCACGGCCCGGTCGCCTGGCGCGCCTGGGCCGTCGAACGGCTGATGGACACCGCCCGCGCCCATCTCTTCCCCCTCTACGCCAGCCTCGCCACCCCCGGCTGGCTGCGCGCGCTCGGGATGCGGGTCGGCCGGGACGTGGAGGCGTCGACCGTGCTGGCGCTGCCGTCGATGACGACCGTCGGGGACGGTGCCTTCCTCGCCGACGACACCATGGTCGCCTCGTACGAACTGGGCGGCGGCCGGATGCGGATCGCCGCCGCCCGGGTCGGCAAACGCGCCTTCCTCGGCAACTCCGGCATGACCGCCCCGGGCCGCCGGGTCCCCAAACGCGGCCTCGTCGGGGTGCTGTCCGCCGCCCCGGAACGCGCCGAGGCGGGCAGCTCCTGGCTCGGGATGCCGCCGATCCGGCTCCGCCGCGTACGGGAGCGGGGCGAGAAGAGCCGTACCTACGATCCGCCCGCGCGGCTGCGCCGGGCCCGCGCGGCCGTCGAAGCCTGCCGGATCGTGCCCGTCCTCTGCTCGGCCGGACTCGCCGTCACCGGTCTGTACGCCTTCACCGCCGTGGCGGGCCGCTACGGCGCCGGGGTCGCCGTCGCCGCCACCGGGGCCATGATCGCGCTGGGCGGAGTCGTCGCGTGCGCCGTCGCCGTGGTGGCGAAATGGCTGCTCAACGGGCGGTTCCGGGCCGGGGAGCACCCGCTGTGGTCCGGATTCGTCTGGCGGGCCGAACTCGCCGACACCTTCGTCGAGGTACTCGCCGTGCCCTGGCTGATCGGCGCGGTCCCCGGCACCCCGCTGACCAACCTCTGGCTGCGGGCCCTCGGCGCCCGGGTCGGCCGGGGGGCCTGGTGCGAGACGTACTGGCTGCCGGAGGCCGATCTGGTGACCGTCGGCGCGGGCGCGAGCGTCAACCGGGGATGCGTACTCCAGACCCATCTCTTCCACGACCGGATCATGCGGCTCGGCCCGGTGGAACTGGGCCCCGGAGCCACCCTCGGCCCGCACGGCATCGCCCTCCCCGGCGCGGTGCTCGGCGCGGGCGCGGTCGCGGGACCGGCGTCCCTGGTCCTCCGGGACGAACGCGTCCCGCCGGGTACCCGCTGGCTGGGCAATCCGATCGCGTCCTGGCCGCCGGGCCGATAGACCGCTGCTCGTGCTTTTCCCGCTCCTCCCCGCTCCTGCGACCGAAGGCGGCGCCGCGTGTCCGACTCGTACCTTCCGTACCACGGTGACGACGGCTACCGCGTCACCTCCTACGACCTCGATCTGGAGTACGTCCCCCACACCGGACGGCTCGCGGGGCGGGCCACCGTCCACGGCACCGCCCGCCGCGCGCTGCCCGTCGTCGTCCTCGACCTGGGGCGGTTCCGGGTCACCAAGGTCCTGGTGGACGGGGCGCGCCCGGCGCGCTGGGCGCACCGGGGCGAGAAACTGCGGATCACCCCGGAGCGGCCCGTTCCGCCCGGCGGGCGGTTCTCCGTCGAGGTCCGCTACCAGGGCGTGCCCCAGCCGGTACGCACCCGGGAGTGGGGCGAACTCGGCTGGGAGCAGCTCGACGAGGGCTCCCTCGTCGCCGCCCAGCCGCACGGCGCGCCGTCCTGGTTCCCCTGCAACGACCGGCCCGACGACAAGGCCGCGTACCGGATCGCGCTGACCGCCCCGACCCCGTACACCGTCGTCGCCAACGGGCGGCTGACCGCCCGGACGGTCGGCGCCTCGACCACCCGCTGGGTGTACGAGCAGCCCGTGCCGATGGCCACCTATCTGGCGACGGTCCAGATCGGGCCGTACGAACTGGTCTCCGTGCCCGGGACGGTTCCCTACGGTGGCGAGGCCGGGACGGGTGCCGGTGGCGAGGTGCCGCAGACCGCCGCCGTACCGCGCGCCCTGCTCACCCGGTTCGCCCACGACTTCGCCCGCCAGCCCCGGATGATGGCCCTCTTCACGGAGCTGTTCGGCCCCTACCCCTTCGACTCCTACGGTGTGGTCGTCGTCGGCGAGGAGCTGGACGTACCGGTCGAGGCCCAGGGGCTCGCCGTGTTCGGCGCCAACCATGTCGACGGCGCGCGGGGTTCGGAGCGGCTGATCGCCCATGAACTGGCCCATCAGTGGTTCGGCAACAGTCTGACCGTCGCCGACTGGCGGCACATCTGGCTGAACGAGGGGTTCGCGAAGTACGCGGAATGGCTCTGGTCCGAGGCGTCCGGCGGCCCGTCGGCGGCGGAGCACGCGGCCCGCTCCCGGGCCCGGCTCCTGCTGCTGCCGCAGGACGTCCGGATCGCGGACCCGGGGCTGCGGCGGCTCTTCGACGACCGGGTGTACGAACGGGGCGCGCTCACCCTGCACGCGCTGCGGACGGTGGTCGGGGAGGCCGCGTTCCGGGCCCTGCTGCGGGAGTGGACGACGGCGCACCGGCACGGACTGGTCACGACGGAGGGTTTCACGGCGCTCGCGGCGCGTCATACGGCGGAGCCGCTGGAGGGGTTGTTCCGGGCCTGGCTGTACGAGAAGCGGCTGCCGGATCCGCCGGGTACGGGCCCGGTCGGCGACGGCGGTTCCGTACCGGCCCCGGGGGCGGAATTCCGGGATCTTCCAGGGCTGCGGAATGTTTGATTCCGCGCCATCGGGAATTCCCGGGCCTTTCCTCCGGGCCGGGCCCCGGGCGGATTGCGGAATCGGGCGGGCCCGGGGGGTCGTCCGGCGCTTCCGGATCGTTCCGGCCGGGCCGTTCCGAACCGTTTCGGCCGCTTTCGCGGTAAGCCGACCGGAAGGCGCCGGGAAGGCGATGGGAAGCCGATGGGAACGCGGCGGGGAGCTGATCGGGAGAAAGGCAGAAGCCCCGTTCCTCGCGGACGGGGCTTCTTGGGTACTGCTAAGTCGGACGCGATCGCCGACGCCCTGGCATCAGGCCGGGGTGACGTTCTCCGCCTGGGGGCCCTTCGGGCCCTGGGTGACGTCGAAGTTCACGACCTGGTTCTCCTCGAGGGAGCGGAAGCCGGTCGCGTTGATCGCGGAGTAGTGGACGAAGACATCCGGGCCGCCGCCGTCCTGGGCGATGAAGCCGAAGCCCTTTTCAGCGTTGAACCACTTGACGGTTCCGGTAGCCATAAGCCCTCCTTGGGCCAAAGGGTTGCCCTGCTCCAGAACCTGCAAACAAGTCTGAAAACTACAAAAGCCTGCGGGTCACATGCTCCGCAGGCTCTGTACTGCAAGGGAAACCAAACTGCAACTTGCGTCGAGCCTAGCACGCAGGGACTTGTCGGCGGTAGAGGCGAAGATCACGTCACCCGGACGCTTGAAACGGGTGCCCTCGGGCTGACGGGTCCGGGGCCGGTCCCGGACCGCGTTCCGGCTCGTGGGAGAGGGCCCGGGGAAGGCGTGGCGGACCCGCCGTCCGGGCCCGTGCCACGGACCGGGCACCCCGGCCGTTAGCCTCACGACGTGGACATCTCCGAGGAGCACCAGGGCCGCCACGAGCGCCGCGCCGGCCGGGCCGGCGGCCCGGACACCGAGAGCACGTACGCGGGCACGGGCGGCGCCACCGGTCCGGACGGCGGTACGGCCGTCGGCACGGGCGGCGATACCGGCGGCGGTACGGGTCCTGGACCGGCGGGCGGCCCGCCCCGGGCCCGGCCCCGGGTGGGCCATATCCAGTTCCTCAACTGTCTGCCCCTCTACTGGGGGCTGGCCAGAACCGGCACGCTGATCGACTTCGAGCTGACCAAGGACACCCCGGAGAAGCTGAGCGAGCGGCTCGTACGCGGCGAACTCGACATCGCGCCGATCACCCTGGTGGAGTTCCTGCGCAACTCCGACCGGCTCGTCGCCTTCCCCGACATCGCGGTCGGCTGCGACGGCCCGGTGATGTCCTGTGTGATCGTCTCCCAGGTCCCCCTCGAACAGCTCGACGGCGCCCGGGTCGCCCTCGGCTCCACCTCCCGCACCTCCGTCCGGCTCGCCCAGCTGCTGCTCGCGGACCGGTACGGAGTCACCCCCGACTACTACACCTGCCCGCCCGACCTCGGGCTGATGATGCAGGAGGCCGACGCGGCCGTACTGATCGGCGACGCGGCCCTGCGCGCCGCCCTCCACGACGCCCCCCGGCTCGGCCTCCAGGTCCACGACCTGGGGCTGATGTGGAAGGAGTGGACCGGGCTGCCGTTCGTCTTCGCGGTCTGGGCGGCCCGCCGGGACTATCTGGCCCGGGAGCCCGAGGTCGTCCACGAGGTCCACCGGGCGTTCCTCGACTCCCGCGATCTCTCCCTGGAGGAGGTCGCCAAGGTCTCCGAACAGGCCGCGCGCTGGGAGGTCTTCGACGCGGACCTCCTCGAACGGTACTTCCGCACCCTCGACTTCCGGTTCGGCCCCGACCAGCTCGCGGGCGTCCGCGAGTTCGCCCGCCGGGTCGGCCCCACCACCGGTTTCCCCGCCGATGTGACCGTCGACCTGCTCACCCCCTGACCGCTCGCGGGAACGCCCTAGGCTGTGGGGGCCGTACAGCCGGGGGGCCGTACGGGGGCGCGAGGCGTCCACGGGCGAGGGGGAGTTGAGTACGGATGGAGCCGCTGGGTCCCGACGAGCCGCGTGTCATCGGCCCGTACCGCCTCGTCGGACGGCTGGGCGCGGGCGGCATGGGCCGGGTCTATCTGGGGCGCAGTCCGGGCGGCCGCAACGTCGCGGTCAAGGCCGTCCATCCGCATGTGGCGCACGACCCGTCGTTCCGGGCCAGGTTCCGGCGCGAGATCGAGGCCGCCCGGCGGGTCGGCGGCCGGTGGACCGCGCCCGTACTCGACGCCGACCCGGAGGCGGCCGTCCCCTGGGTCGCCACCGGCTTCTTCGCGGGCCCGCCGCTGTCGGCGGCGGTGGACGAGCACGGCCCGCTGTCCGGCCGGGCGGTACGCGGACTCGGCGCCGGGCTCGCCGAGGCCCTGGCCGCCGTGCACGGCCTGGGGCTCGTCCACCGCGATGTGAAGCCCTCCAATGTGCTGCTGACCCTCGACGGGCCCCGGCTGATCGACTTCGGGATCGCCCGGGCCGTGGACGGCACCTCGGCGCTCACCACCACCGGGGTCACCGTCGGCTCGCCCGGGTTCATGCCGCCCGAGGCGATCCTCGGCAAGGACGTCACGGGCGCGGCCGACGTCTTCTCCCTCGGCGCCGTGCTCGCCTTCGCGGCCTCGGGTCACACCCCGTTCCGGGGCGGCACCACCGCGACCCTGCTCTACAAGGTCGTCCACGAGGAGCCCGAGATCGGGCCGATGGACGACGAACTGCGCGAACTCGTCTTCCGCTGCCTGGAGAAGGAACCGGCCGCCCGCCCGGAGCCCGGGGAGATCCTGGCCCTGCTCGCGCCCGACGGGCCGTCGGCGCTGATCGGCCCCGGCTGGCTGCCCGGGGCGCTGGTGGAACAGGTCTCCCGGACGGCGGTCGGGCTGCTGGACCTGGAGGCGGGTGACGGACCGGACGGCCGGGCGGCGGGCGGCGGGCCGGACGGCCGGGCGGCGGACGACGGCCCCGGCGCGGGCACCGGCACGGACGAGGCCGCCTCAGGGCTCGTACCGTTCACGGGGTTCTCGGCGGAGCCGGTAGCGGAGCCGGTATCGGGCCCGGAGACCGGTCCGGCGGTGGGGCCCGAGAGCGCGGCCCGGTCCGTCGGGCCCGTCGTCGCGGGGGAGTCCGGGCCGCCGACACCGCCCCCGGCCGTACCGGTCGTCCGGACCCCCGAACCGGCCCCGGCCCCCGAATCCGGTGCGCGGCCGCCGACCCCCGACCCCCGGGCCGCGTACTTCCGTACGGAAGACCCGCCTCGGGAGCCGGGCCCCGGACTCTCCGTCGAAGCCTCGGTGGACATGGACACCGTCACCGCCGCGCCCGCCGAGGCGCCCCCCGGCCCGGCCGTGCGCCGCCGCCGCCGGGTCACCTGCTCGGTGACGCTCACCCTCGCGCTCGCCCTGTTCGGCACGCTCCTCGGGACCGGGATCCTGGAGGACATGCTCCCGGACCGCTCCGGTAACAACAGGGACATGGCGGACTCCGGCCAGCAGCCCGCCCCCTCCGCGAGCGCGCCGGGGTCCACCACCGCCCCGACCCCCCGCGAGCTGGCCCGCGTACCCGATCAGTACATCGGCACCTGGAAGGGGCGGATCACCCCGCGGACCGCCGACCAGGGACGGCCCGCCGACGAGCTGGTGGCCGAGATCGACGGCGGCAGACCCGGTGGCCGGATCGGTATCGCCACGGAGAGCGTCTCCGACGGCGAACTCGTCTGCGCGTACGCGCTGACCCTGCACAGCGTCACCGAAACCCAGCTGGTCGCCGACGCCGTACCCGGACTGGGCGACGGCTGCTCGGCCGGGGTCCGGCGGCTCACCTTCCGCTACACCGAGGGCTCCGACGGTGAGGACCAGCTCCACTATTCGGCCGGGAGCGTCACCGGGTCGGGGACCGACGAGGCCGTACTCACCGGGCCGGAGTTCTCGCCGTCCTGAGCCGCCGAGGCCCGGGTTCCGGGTCCGGCCGGAGCCGCCGCCGGGCCCGTCCGGGGCGGTCCCGGCCCCCTGGCGTAGGCTGGACCGGCCCGCCGAAACGTCCGTACGCCCACCGAGCCCGACCGGCCCGCGACCCGTACGAACCCAGCAGAACCGCCGAAAGGTGACACCCGGTGACCGAGAAGGCCGACCTTCAGTCCGTCCTGGACCGTGCCGCCGACGGCGGGCGCATCACCCCCGAGGAAGCGCTCGACCTCTACCGCTCCGCGCCCCTGCACGCGCTCGGCCGGGCCGCCGACGCCGTACGCCGCCGCCGTTACGCCGGTACGGAGCACATCGCGACGTACATCATCGAGCGGAACATCAACTACACCAACGTCTGCGTCACCGCCTGCCGGTTCTGCGCCTTCTACGCGGCCCCCAAGGACACCGACAAGGGCTGGACCCGGGACCTCGACGACATCCTCCGGCGGTGCGCCGAGACCGTCGAACTCGGCGGCACCCAGATCATGTTCCAGGGCGGCCACCACCCCGACTACGGCGTCGAGTACTACGAGAAGCACTTCTCGGCCATCAAGGCCGCCTTCCCCCAGCTGGTGATCCACTCCCTCGGCGCCTCCGAGGTCGAGCACATGGCCCGGATCTCCGGGGTCTCCGTGGAGGAGGCGATCAGCCGGATCCACACCGCCGGACTCGACTCCTTCGCCGGTGCCGGGGCCGAACTGCTGCCCGCCCGGCCGCGGAAGGCGATCGCGCCGCTGAAGGAGTCCGGCGAACGATGGCTGGAGATCATGGAGACCGCCCACCGGCTGGGCGTCGAATCCACCTCCACCATGCTGATGGGCACCGGTGAGACCAACGCGGAGCGGATCGAACACCTGCGGATGATCCGGGACGTACAGGACCGGACCGGTGGGTTCCGGGCCTTTATCCCGTACACCTACCAGCCCGAGAACAACCACCTCAAGGGCCGCACCCAGGCGACGATCTTCGAATATCTGCGGATGATCGCGATCGCCCGGCTCTTCATGGACAACATCGCCCATATCCAGGGCTCCTGGCTGACCACCGGCAAGGAGATCGGCCAGCTCTCCCTCCACTACGGCGCGGACGACCTCGGCTCGATCATGCTGGAGGAGAACGTGGTCTCCTCGGCGGGCGCCAAGCACCGCTCCAACCGGCAGGAGATCATCGACCTGATCCGCAAGGCGGGCCGGGTCCCGGCGCAGCGCGCCACCACCTACGAACACCTCGTCGTCCACGACGACCCCGCGAACGACCCGGTCGACGAGCGGGTCGCCTCCCACATCTCGTCCACCGCGATCGAGGGCGGCACCGCGCACCCCGAGCTGAAGCTCCTCCCCACCACCTGATCGCGGGCCACCGGTGCTGACCGTCCACACCGCCGGATCGCTGCTGCCCGGCGGCGGATCACCCGCCGTGCCCGGCGGGGCCGTCGCCGTCCGGGGCCGCGAGATCGCCGCCGTCGGGCCGTACGAGACCGTGCTCGCCGCCCACCCGGACGCCCGGGTCCGCCGCTGGCCCGGCACGATCACCCCCGGACTGGTCCACCCGTACGGGGTCTGGCTGCTGGAACACGCCTACCACCCCGACCCGCGCGAGGCCGACGCCCTGGGGAGCGCGCCGCTCACCGGCGCCGCCCTCACGGCGCTCGGGCCGGACGACGCGCGCTGGGGCGGCAGCGCCCGGCGCGGGGCCCAGCGGCTGCTGGCCCACGGGGTGACCGTGCTGGCCGGAACACCGGTCCGCCCCTCGGTCGCGGACGCGATCGCCCGGACCGGGCTCACCGTCCTGCCGACGGTGGCGGTACCGGGCGGAGGCGCGGTACCGGAGCCGGGTGCCGTGCCGGGGTACGGCGCGCCGGAGGAGTCGTACGCCGCCGTACTCGACGACCCCCGGACCGCCGGGACACGGGCCGTCGGGACACGGGCCGTCGGGGTACGCGCCGACTTCGCCGTCTTCGAGGCGGGGGAGTGCGTGGCGACGGTACTCGCGGGGCGGCTGGTCCACCGCCGCCGCTGAGTCGTTGTCGTTCGGCCCGGGGCGGGCCCGGCGGGGCCCGGCGTCCGGTTCGGGCGCCCGCCCGGCAGAATGGGAGACGTGAACCGAGCCTCCTTGGACAAGCAGCCGCACGAAGTCGCCTCCATGTTCGACAAGGTGGCGAAGAACTACGACCTCACCAACGACGTGATCTCCCTCGGCCAGGACCGCCGCTGGCGCAAGCGGACCGCCGAGGCGATCGACGCCCGCCCCGGCGAGAAGGTGCTCGACCTGGCGGCCGGTACCGGAACGTCGTCCCTGCCGTTCACCCGTACCGGTGCATACGTCGTCCCCTGCGACTTCTCCCTCGGAATGCTCACCGAAGGCAAGAAGCGGAACCCATGGCTTCCGCTGACGGCGGGCGACGCGACCCGGCTGCCGTTCCGCGACGGCGTCTTCGACGCGGTGACGATCTCCTTCGGGCTGCGGAACGTCCAGGACACGGAAGGCGCGCTGCGCGAGCTGTACCGGGTCACCAAGCCCGGCGGGCGCGTGGTGATCTGCGAGTTCTCCCACCCCACGTGGGCGCCGTTCCGCACGGTCTACGAGGAGTACCTGATGCGGGCCCTGCCGCCGCTGGCCCGCCAGGTCTGCTCCAACCCGGAGGCGTACGAGTACCTGGCCGAGTCCATCCAGACCTGGCCGGAGCAGCCCGAACTCGCGGCGCTCCTCCAGAAGGCGGGCTGGACGAAGGTCGCCTGGCGCGACCTCTCCGGCGGCATCGTCGCCCTCCACCGCGCCACCAAGCCCTGACGTCCCCTGCGGGGTGCCGCGCCGCGTATCCGGGCCGCGCCCCGGGGGCCTGCTGTTGTTAGCGGCCTGCGGCCCGCCTGTGGCTGGCGGCCCCAGCGCCTTGGCCCTCCGGGTGGGGCTCACAACCCCGGGCCGCGCCCGGCAGCCTGGTGTTGTTCGCGGTCTGCGGACCGTGGCTGGCTGTTCGCGCAGTTCCGCCCCCTATGCCTTCGGCGATGGGGGGACCCCCAGCGCCTTGGCCCTCCGGGTGAGGCCCACAAACCCGGGGCTCGCCCGGCAGCCTGGTGCAGTTCGCGGTCTGCGGACCGTGGCTGGCTGTTCGCGCAGTTCCCCGCGCCCCTAAATGCTCTCCCCAGCATCGGACCTGAAATGGGCCCCGGCCCCGGGATGAGGGGCGGCCCTTTCGGAGGGCGTCAACCGGGGGCAACCAGGGGCGCGGGGAACTGCGCGACAAGCCACCCACGGTTCGCGGCCGGAACTCCTCCGGAGGAAGCACTCTCCATCCCGCCCGGAGGGCGCTCCCCTCCCGAGGGCGGTGCAGGGGAGAGCTCCCAGGTGGCGCTGGGGGTCCCCCCATCGCCGAAGGCATAGGGGGAGGAACTGCGCGAACAGCCACCCACGGTCCGCGGACCGCGAACAAGATCAGGCCCCCGGGCGCGACCCGGATAGCAGGTGGTCGGCCCCCCCGAGGGTGCTCCGGTGAGGGCCTCCAGGGGCGCCGCGCCCCCCGGGGCTACTTCAGGTCGAGGCGGAAGCAGTGCGCGCGGCGCTCCGTGCCCGGGACGGGGAAGTCCTCCGCGCGGCGCATGCCGAGTCTCCGGGTGACCGCTATGGACCTCTCGTTGCGTACGTCGACCATCGCGACCACGTTCGATACCCCCGCCGCCCTGACCCGCTCCAGCGTCGTCCGGGCCGCCGCCGTCGCGTAGCCCCGGCCCCACGCGCGCCGGGCCAGCCGCCAGCCGATCTCGATCTCGCCGTAGGGGCCGAAGTCCTCGCGGGGCCACGGCTGCGCGCCGGTGAAGCCGATCGCCTCGCCGTCCTCGTCGAGGAGAGTCCACAGGCAGAAGCCCCGTTCGGCGTCATGCCGACGCTGACGGGCCGTCAACTCCTCGTACTCCGAGAGCTCCGCCGACCGCCCGCCGTGGAACTCCATCACCTCGGGATCGGCGAAGATCCGGTGCCACACCACCGCGTCCTCGTCGGTCGGTACACGCAGCTGTACGGCGGGAAGGAGGGTGCTCATGAGGGGGAGCCCTTCGGTCGGCTGATCGGTACGTCCACATAGACTGCCCGTGTCCCGTGCCGCCGGCACGCCCAATTCCGAGACTCGGGAGAGACCAGCCGTGACCGAGCCCCTCACCGAACAGTCCGCGGATGTGATCGTCGTCGGGGCAGGCCCGGCCGGTGCCACGACCGCGTACTACCTGGCCAAGGCGGGCCTGGACGTCCTCCTGCTGGAGAAGACGGCCTTCCCGCGCGAGAAGGTCTGCGGCGACGGCCTCACCCCCCGCGCCACCAAGCAGCTCGTCGCCATGGGGATCGACATCTCCGAGGAGGCGGGCTGGCTGCGGAACAAGGGCCTGCGGATCATCGGCGGCGGGGTGCGGCTCCAGCTCGACTGGCCGGAGCTGGCCTCGTACCCGGACTACGGACTCGTCCGCAAGCGCGACGACTTCGACGAGCAGCTCGCCCGGCAGGCCCAGAAGGCGGGCGCCCGGCTGTACGAGCGGTGCAATGTCAGCGGCCCGATCGTCGACGAGCGCACCCGCCGGATCATCGGCGTCGAGGCGAAGCTCGGTGAGGAGAAGCGGCCGGTCACCTTCCGCGCCCCGCTGGTCGTCGCCGCCGACGGCAACTCGACCCGGCTGTCGCTGGCGATGGGTCTGCACCGCCGCGAGGACCGTCCGATGGGCGTCGCCGTCCGGACGTACTTCACCTCGCCGCGCCACGACGACGACTACCTGGAGTCGTGGCTGGAGCTGTGGGACCGGCGCGGCCCGGGCCCGGACCGGCTGCTGCCCGGCTACGGCTGGATCTTCGGCATGGGCGACGGTACGTCCAATGTCGGCCTCGGCGTGCTCAACACCTCCGACTCCTTCAAGGAGCTGGACTGGCGCGAGGTGCTGAAGGCGTGGTGCGGCTCGATGCCGGAGGAGTGGGGCTACACCGAGGAGAACATGACGGGCCCGATCCGCGGCGCCGCCCTCCCGATGGCCTTCAACCGGCAGCCGCACTACACCCGCGGGCTGCTGCTCGTCGGTGACGCGGGCGGCCTGGTCAACCCGTTCAACGGCGAGGGCATCGCCTACGCCATGGAGTCCGGCCAGATCGCCGCCGATGTCATCGTGCAGGCGAGCGCCCGGTCGACGGCGGCCCAGCGGGAGCTGGCCCTGCACCGCTACCCGAAGATCCTCAAGGACACGTACGGCGGTTACTACACCCTCGGCCGCGGCTTCGTGAAGCTGATCGGCAACCCGAAGATCATGAAGCTGGCGGCGGACCGCGGACTGACGCATCCGATGCTGATGCGCTTCACGCTGAAGCTGCTGGCGAATCTGACCGACCCGACCGGCGGCGACGCGATGGACCGGGTCATCAACGGTCTGACGAAGGTGGCGCCCAAGGCATGACCGCCTTGACCTTCTCACCGTGTGAGGGCATGCACTGAAGCCGTTCGCATCCCGATCCGTCCGAGAAGAGGCCCGGCCATGCCGCCGCTGTTCCCCTCCTACGCGGGCTCCGGCCCGTACTGCTACACCCATTCGCTGATCATGGTCGCCACGGCGGCGGGAGCCGCGCCCCCGCCGCCCGGGACCGTGGAGACCCTCACCGGGTCGCCCTTCGGCTTCCAGCTGATCGGCGGGTGGCTGCCGCTGTTCGACCCGTACGGCTGGGACCCGGAACTCGGCCTCGACCAGGCGATCGGCCTGCTCGGACTGAACTGTGTCCGGACGTCCGGAGGTACCGGCGACGAGGCGCTGGACCGGCTGCGGTCGGCGGCGGAACACGGGCCGGTCCTGGTGGGGCCGGTCGACATGGGGTTGCTGCTGTACCGGCCGGGCACCCCGGCGCCCGGCTCCGGAGACCACTACGTCGTGGTGCTGGACGTCGCCGCCGACGGCACCGTACTGCTGCACGATCCGCAGGGGCATCCGTACGCCACCCTCGAAGCCCCGGCCTTCCTCGACGCGTGGCGGGCCGAGACCGTGGCATACACGGACGAACCATTCGTGATGCGTGCCTCCTTCGCCGAGGAGAGGACGGTCACCGCCGAACAGGCCCTGAGGAACGGCCTGCCGCTCGCCGCCCGCTGGCTCGGCGGCCGGGACGATCTGCCGGTCCCCCCGGGCACCCTCGGCGGCACGGCCGGGATCGAGGGGTTCGCCGCCCTGGTGAAGGCCGGGCTGAAGCCGGAGGTACGGGGCCTGCTGGAGCATTTCGCGGTACGGGTCGGGGCCCGCCGGGTCTCCGACGCGGCCGACTGCCTGGCCGGGCTCGGACTGCCCGACGCCGCCGCGATCGCCGGGGAACAGGCGCGGCTGATCGGCGCGCTCCAGCGGCCGGTGACCGGCGGGGACGACGAGGCGCTGACCGCCGGACTGGCCCGGCTGGCACCGGGCTACGAGCGGCTGCGCTCGGCCCTGGCACCGGCACTCGCCGACGCCTGACCGGGGATGGGGGACCGGGGCCCGGCCGTCGGACCGGCCGTCCCCGCCGGTGGCCGGATCTCATCTGTCGATCCGGTCACGGAAGTTGAAGCAGCCCTCCAGCTCCGCCGTCTGCCGCCCGCCCGCGACATCCACCGAGACGGCCGCGAACGCCATCCGGTGGCTGTCCCATTTGTCGGTGACCCGGTCGATGGTGAGCCGGACCGGAATCCGGGTCTGTGCCACCTCACGCCGCAGCGACAGCTTCATCGAGGTGACCAGGATCCGCTTCCGGGCCTCCGGCAGCCCCACCTTGGGCAGCGTCGCCAGGGACGGGATGTGGTCGTTGGTGTAGGCGTACAGCATCGACGCGAGGGTGTGGTACGAGACGATCTGCGCCAGGATCGAGCCGTGCAGCACCGGCCGGTACGGCGCCCGGTCGCTGACGTCCGCCGCCAGATCGACATCGAACACCCCGTGGTAGGCGTCGCCGTCGTAGCTCATGTCGGTGGCGGTCCACGGGGTGTGACACCAGGCGGCGGCGAGGTCGTCGTTGATCTCCAGGAAGCTGGGCAGGGTACGCACGGCGGTCACCTCTCGACGGGTCTGACGGGCGACGGTCGGACCCTGGTCTACCCAGCGGATCACGGGATGGACCGAGCGGACCGGGCGAAACCACCCGAACCGGGGAGCGCACTGGACAAGCAGGGGCATACGGCGGGGTGTACTCAGCCCGGAGCGCCCCGCCGGACGGCCTCGATCCGGCCCATGTTCTCCTCGCCCCACTCGCCGAGCGGCGCCATCGCCCGGTTGAGCGACCGGCCGAATTCCGTGAGGGAGTACTCCACCCTCGGCGGAATCTCCGGGAACTCCTCCCGGTGCACCAACCCGCAACTCTCCATCTCGCGGAGCTGAAGGGTCAGGATCCGCTCACTGATTCCCTCGACCTCCCGCCGCAACTGCCCGAATCGCAGCGGACCGTCGCCGAGGGAGAACAGGATCAACCCCTTCCATTTGCCGCCCATGATGTCGATCGCCGCGTCCAGACCACAGGTGTAGCTGTGCTTCTTCATGCTCCCCGACTGCTCCGTTCCCCGTACGGTCACTGACAGAAGTGTGCGTACCCGACAGAATTGTCGGTACTTGTTTCGATGTACACGCGCATCCAGGATGAGGGGAAGGCCGGCCGAGCCGCTGCATCCCCTGCTTTCTTCTCCCGATTGCTGCCCTCTTTCTGATTTCCGCCCTCCTGGCAGGAGTTCTTCCGTATGCCCGCGTACAACTCGGCCGCCGCTTCCGCTTCCGGCTCCGGCTCCGTCCCCGCTTCGGCCTCAGGCCCGTCCGCCGTCCCGGCCTCCGGTCCGGGTCCCGTCCCGGTGACGGTGCTCGGCCTCGGCTCCATGGGCAGCGCCCTCGCCGCCGCCTTCGTCGCCGCCGGACATCCCACCACCGTCTGGAACCGCACCTCCGCGAAGGCCGCCCCGCTGGTCGAACTGGGCGCCGTCCAGGCCCCTTCGGCAGCGGCGGCGGTGGCCGCGAGCCCGCTGGTCGTCGCCTGTCTGACCGGGTACGAAGGCACCCGGGCCGTACTCGAACCGGCCGTCGCCGAGCTGGCGGGCCGTACCCTCGTCACCCTCAACAGCGGCTCCCCGCAGGGGGCGCGCGAGATGGCCGCCTGGGCCGCCGCCATGGGGGCCGCCTTCCTCGACGGGGCGGTGAAGAACGTCCCGCAGGCGGTCGGCGCCCCCGGGACCCAGCTGCTGTACGCCGGGCACCGGGCGGTCTTCGACGCGTACGAGCCCGTACTGCGGATCCTCGGCGGCGACACCGTCCACCTCGGCGAGGAGACCGATCTGGCCGCCCTGTACGAGATGGCCGTCGGCGCCACCCTGCTCCCGGCCCTCGTGGGCTTCCTCCACGGCGCGGCGCTGCTGACCGGCCGGGGCCGGACGGCCGCGTCGATGGTGCCGTACAGCGTGAAGTGGCTGGAGATGATCGCCTCGGTCCTCCCGGCCCTCGCCGACGAGATCGACCGGGGCGACTACGACCGGCCGTTCTCCTCGGTCGGGGTCTTCGCGGCCGGGATGGGCGACGAGACCCGGCAGTCCGAGGAGGCCGGTCTCGACACCGGCTGGCTGGAACCGCTCCAGGAGCTGATCCGGCGGGCCGTCGCCGAGGGCCGGGCCGAGCAGAGTGTGTCGGCCCTGATCGAGGTACTGCGGCGGCCGATTCCGGCGGCATGACCCGTACGGGCGGCGGCCCGGACCCGGTCGCCGCCTGCCCCCGTTTCCACCTCCGTCCGATCCGGTGGCCCGCGCACCCGGCGCGTTTCCCGAGGGACGCCCTAGGGTGACGAAATGACCCCCGAATCCCCAGGTTCCGGTTCCAGTTCCGGTTCCGCTTCCGCTCGCGCCACCCCTTCCCCCGTCGCCTCGGCGGGCCGGTCCGCCGATTCCGCCGATTCCGCCGAGCCCGCCGCTTCCGGTCCCGCTCCGGTCCCGCCGGGTGTGGACCGCTATCTCGCCGGGCTGTTCTCCCTCGCCGGCCGTACCGCCGTGGTCACCGGCGGCAGTTCCGGAATCGGCCGGGCGATCGCCACGGCGCTCGCCGAGGCCGGGGCGCGGGTGGTGATAGTGGCCCGGCGGGAGGCCGAACTCTCCGCCGCGGTCGACGAGCTGACCGCCGCAGGCCACCGGGCGGCGTGGGTGAGCGCCGATCTCGGCGGCCGGGCGGCGGTCCGGCGGGCGGCGGACGAGGCCGCGGCCTTCTTCGGGGAGCCGGACATTCTGGTCAACGCGGCCGGTATCAATCCGCGTCCGCCGATGAACGACCTCACGGACGAGGTCTGGGACGCCACGATGGCGGTCAATCTGACGGCGCCGTTCCTGCTCGGGCAGCGGTTCGGCCCGGGGATGGCGAGCCGGGGCCACGGCCGGATCGTCCACATCACCTCGCAGCAGGCGCACCGGGCCTTCGTCCAGAGCGGCGCCTACGGGGTCTCCAAGGGCGGCCTGGAGTCGCTGGCCCGGTCGCAGGCGGAGGCGTGGTCCCCGTACGGCGTCACCGTCAACACTCTCGTCCCGGGTGTGGTGCTGACTCCGCTCAACGCCCGGCTGGCCGAGAACCCCGCGAAGGTCGCCGAACTCGCCGGGCGGACCATGGTCGGCCGGAACGGTCTGGCGGCGGATTTCGCGGGCGCGGCGGTCTTCCTGGCGAGCGACGCCTCGGCGTACGTCACCGGGCAGGCGCTGTTCGTGGACGGCGGGCTGTCCGTGCACTGAACCCGCCCGCGCACCCGGGCGGACAGCGACCGACGGGTACGGACAGAAAGGTCCGTATCAGGTTGAGGCGGGCCAATGACGCCAACTCCATGAAGACGTACAAGGGCCGCGGCTCCGCCCCCGAGCGGGGGAGCCGCGGCCCTTGTGAGTGTCCGGTGGGGACGGCCGGGTCAGAGCACCCGGACCGCGCCGGTCGCCGGGTAGCCCGACAGGTCCTGGATGACGACGCCCTTACGGGAGTTGGCCGCGTCCAGGTACTTGCCGTCACCGATGTAGACGCCGGTGTGGTACGCGTTGCCCTTGGCGCCCCAGTAGAGGATGTCGCCGACCTTGAGGTTGCTGGTGCCCACCTCGACACCGGCTCGCGACTGGTCCTGGGAGACCCGCGGCAGCTCGATGTTGACCTGGCGGAAAGCGGCCCGCACCAGGCTGGAGCAGTCCCACGAGTTGGGGCCGGTGGCACCCATCACATAGGCGTCGCCGACCTGGGCCTTGAGGAAGTTGATGACGGTCGCCACGGATCCCGAGGCGGCCGTCGAGGACTTCGGGGCCTTGGTCGCGCTCTTGGCGGAGGTGAGCGTCGTACGGGCGGCGTCACGGGCGGCGCGCTCGCGGTCGGCGGCACGCTTCTTCGCCTCGGCGCGCGCGGCCTCGGCCTTGCGCAGGGCCTCCGCCTTCGCCTTCTTGGCGGACGAGGACGCCTTGGCGGCCGAGGCGTTCTCGGTGTCCTGGAGCGTCTGGTCCAGCGCGACCTGCTGCGAGTTGGCGGCGGACTGCGCGACGACATGGGAGATGGAGGAGGCCGCGTCGAACGCGGGCATCTCAATGGTCTCGGTCACGGGGTCGGCGCTGGCCGGCCCGGCCGCACCGGCCACTGCGACGGTGCTGAGGACGCCACCGGCAACCCCCGCCCGGAGCGCGATGTTCGAGGCGCTGCGCCGGCGGGGCTTCCGGTGGCTGGGTATGTGAGCGGTGTGGGACATGGGTACACCGTTATCAGTCGTACATAGTCGCCATCAAGAAACGTGGGTTGCGCCACAGTTGCGACCGGAATCTATCAATCCGCTTCTGACGGGCCTTTATTGACGCCGTCACGGGCAATCCGGACATTCATGATCACGCCCATGAGCATGTGGTTTCTATAAATAGTCCGAATTGCCGAGCGCCTACCACCCGGGTCCTCCGATGGCCAAGCCCTCTTGTTCGCGCGCTCCGGGCCTGTGACGCAGGTCACAGCTTCGCGGGGTGTGGGGTGCGTTTCCGGACACGGACGTTCCCCGTCCGGTAGTTACCGACAGAAGTTCGTGAACCCGCGCACGCATCCGTGCCGCACCCGCCGCGAGGGGCACTCGATGTCACTCAGTGTATCGGAATGGATCCCGTGCGGCGCGCCCCCGGGGGTGCTCCGGCGTGAGCGGCGCCCGGCCCTCGAAGGTGCCGTCCGGCGCCGCTTCCGGCGCTCTCCGCCCGGGTGAGGTGATGTCGGCTTGTGGCGCCTTTTATCACTCGAAGCGGCCCATCGCCAATTTGCCCGGATGGTCGATGCCTTGATAGGGGGTCACCGCTCCGACCAGCGTAAACGCCGTCCGCCGTGACTCCTGGTGATCTTCAGGACGCGCCCCGTATGAAGATCGTTCCTTTTTGCGGCGCATGATCGCCCGTCAGGTGGTGGAGATCACAAAGGCGATGCATGACCCCGTGTCGCAGATCACAGGACGCCGGGCATAAGATGCGGGGCAACCGGGCTTGTGAACTGCCTCACATGTACGCGATCTTCGAGGCGGCCAGCAGTGAAACGGCCCGGTGCGGTCCACGGTCAGCGACGACTGGAAGGAGCGAGGAGGGTGAACGCGTATGTGCCCATCCTTGTACTCGGCGCCCTCGGGGCAGGGTTTGCGATCTTCTCCGTGGTCATGGCCACGTTGATCGGCCCCAAGCGGTACAACCGGGCGAAGCTCGAGGCGTACGAGTGCGGCATCGAGCCCACTCCCACCCCGGCGGGTGGCGGGCGATTTCCGATCAAGTACTACCTGACGGCGATGCTCTTCATCATCTTCGACATCGAGATCGTCTTCCTTTATCCCTGGGCGGTCAGCTTCGACGCCCTCGGGATCTTCGGTCTCGTCGAGATGTTGCTCTTCGTGCTCACCGTCTTCGTCGCCTACGCCTATGTCTGGCGTCGCGGCGGCCTGGAATGGGACTAGGGGCTGAGGGGCACCTATGGGACTCGAAGAAAAGCTGCCGAGCGGTTTCCTGCTGACCACCGTCGAGCAGGCCGCGGGATGGGTGCGCAAGGCGTCCGTCTTCCCCGCCACCTTCGGACTGGCCTGCTGCGCCATCGAGATGATGACGACCGGCGCGGGCCGCTACGACCTGGCCCGGTTCGGTATGGAGGTCTTCCGCGGCTCACCCCGCCAGGCCGATCTGATGATCGTGGCGGGCCGGGTGAGCCAGAAGATGGCCCCCGTACTGCGCCAGGTCTACGACCAGATGCCCAACCCCAAGTGGGTCATCTCCATGGGTGTCTGCGCCTCGTCCGGCGGGATGTTCAACAACTACGCCATCGTTCAGGGCGTCGACCACATCGTCCCCGTGGACATCTATCTGCCCGGCTGCCCGCCGCGCCCCGAGATGCTGATGGACGCGATCCTCAAGCTCCACCAGAAGATCCAGACCTCCAAGCTCGGGGTCAACGCGGAGGAGGCGGCCCGCGAGGCGGAGGAGGCGGCGCTGAAGGCGCTCCCCACCATTGAGATGAAGGGTCTTCTCCGGTGAGTGACGTACCCAATCCCGAGAAGGAACTGAGCGAGCAGAACCTTCCCGGCCAGCGTGGCGAGCACGGTGAGGAGATCCGCGTCCAGCGCGGCATGTTCGGCGCCGACAACGGCGGTGACACCTCCGGCTACGGCGGGCTCGTCCGGTCCGTACGCCTCCCCGGCCCGGCCACCCGCCCCTACGGCGGCTACTTCGACGAGGTCGCCGACGAACTGGAGGGCGCCCTGGAGGAACAGGGCATCGTCCCCGAGGAGGCCATCGAGAAGACGGTGGTCGACCGGGGCGAGCTGACGTTCCACATCGCCCGGGAGCAGTTGCCCGCCGTGGCCCGCACCCTCCGGGACGATCCGGCCCTGCGGTTCGAGCTCTGTACGGGGGTGAGCGGTGTCCACTACCCCGACGACAAGGGGCGGGAGCTGCACGCCGTCTACCACCTGAGGTCGCTCACCCACGGCCGGCTGATCCGGGTCGAGGTGTCCGCCCCGGACGCCGATCCGCACGTCCCGTCGCTGGTCGCCGTCTATCCGACGAACGACTGGCACGAGCGCGAGACCTACGACTTCTTCGGGCTGGTCTTCGACGGCCACCCGGCCCTGGCGCGGATCATGATGCCGGACGACTGGCAGGGCTACCCGCAGCGCAAGGACTATCCGCTCGGCGGTATCGCCGTCGAGTACAAGGGCGCCCAGATCCCGGCTCCTGACCAGCGGAGGTCGTACTCGTGAGCACATCCTCACCGTCCGCGCCCGGCTCCGCCGCCGCGCGCGAGACCACCGAGGGCCCCGTCTACACGGTCACCGGCGGCGACTGGGACGAGATCGTCGAGTCGGCGGCCAAGGCCGACGACGAGCGGATCGTCGTCAACATGGGCCCGCAGCACCCCTCCACGCACGGGGTGCTCCGGCTGATCCTGGAGATCGACGGCGAGACCGTCACCGAGGCCCGGTGCGGTATCGGCTATCTCCATACCGGGATCGAGAAGAACCTCGAATTCCGGACCTGGACGCAGGGCACCACGTTCGTGACCCGGATGGACTATCTGACGCCGTTCTTCAACGAGACGGCGTACTGTCTCGCGGTCGAGAAGCTGCTCGGCATCGAGGACCAGATCCCGGACCGGGCCAGTGTCATCCGCGTCCTGCTGATGGAGCTGAACCGGCTCTCGTCCCATCTGGTGTGCATCGCCACCGGCGGGATGGAGCTGGGCGCCACCACGATCATGATCTACGGCTTCCGGGACCGGGAACTCGTCCTGGACCTCTTCGAGCTGATCACCGGTCTGCGGATGAACCACGCCTACATCCGCCCCGGCGGACTCGCCCAGGATCTGCCGTCCGGCACGGTCGACCGGCTCCGCGAGTTCGTCCGGACCATGAAGAAGAACCTGCCGCAGTACGACGCGCTCGCCACCGGCAACCCCATCTTCAAGGCCCGGATGCAGGACATCGGCTATCTCGACCTCACCGGCTGTATGGCGCTGGGCGCCACCGGGCCGATCCTGCGGGCCGCCGGACTCGCCCACGATCTCCGCAAGACCGATCCGTACTGCGGCTACGAGAACTACGAGTTCGACGTACCGACCGCCGACACCTGCGACTCGTACGGCCGGTTCCTGATCCGGCTGGAGGAGATGCGCCAGTCCCTGCGGATCATCGAGCAGTGCATTGACCGGCTCGCCCCCGGACCGGTCATGGTCGCGGACAAGAAGATCGCCTGGCCCGCCCAGCTGGCCCTCGGGCCCGACGGGCTCGGCAACTCCCTCGACCACATCAAGAAGATCATGGGCACCTCGATGGAGGCCCTGATCCACCACTTCAAGCTGGTCACCGAGGGCTTCCGGGTCCCGCCCGGACAGACGTACGCGGCGGTCGAGTCGCCCAAGGGCGAACTCGGCGCGCATGTCGTCTCCGACGGCGGCACCCGCCCCTACCGGGTCCACTTCCGCGACCCGTCCTTCACCAACCTTCAGTCCATGGCGGCGATGTGCGAGGGCGGCCAGGTCGCCGATGTCATCGTCGCCGTGGCGTCCATCGACCCCGTGATGGGAGGCGTCGACCGATGACGGCCCAGTCGTCGAACCCAGGGGTGCAGCTCGGGATGCCCCAGCTCCCCGCACCCGACTACCCGGCCGAGGTCCGCACCCGGCTGGAGACGGACGCCAAGGAGATCATCGCCCGCTATCCCGGCTCCCGCTCCGCCCTGCTGCCGCTGCTGCACCTGGTGCAGTCCGAGGAGGGCCATGTCACCAGGACCGGGATCCAGTTCTGCGCCGACGTCCTCGAACTCACCACCGCCGAGGTCACCGCGGTCGCCACCTTCTACACCATGTACCGGCGCAAGCCGTCCGGTGACTACCAGGTCGGCGTCTGCACCAACACGCTCTGCGCGGTGATGGGCGGCGACGCCATCTTCGACACCCTCAAGGAACATCTGGGCGTCGGCAACGGCGAGACCACCGACGACGGCGCGGTCACGCTGGAGCACATCGAGTGCAACGCGGCCTGCGACTTCGCGCCCGTGATGATGGTGAACTGGGAGTTCTTCGACAACCAGACCCCCGAGTCCGCCAAGCGCCTGGTCGACGACCTGCGCGCCGGGCGTCCCGTCGAACCCACCCGCGGCGCGCCGCTCTGCACCTTCAAGGAGACCGCCCGGATCCTCGCCGGATTCCCCGACGAGCGCCCCGGCGCCGTCGAGGCGAGCGGCGGCGCCGGACCCGCGTCCCTGATCGGGCTGCGCCTGGCCAAGGGCGAGGGACTGCCGCCCAAGGTGGTCTCCCCGCGCCCCGGCCGGGACACGTCCGCCCCCGGCCCGGCGCACCCCACCGCCGGACCGGCCGTCGAGGAGGGGGAGTGATGACCGTGTCCACCGACTACGGAGACACCGGAACGGGAGCCGACGGCGCCCCGGAGAAGCTGCTCGCCCCCGTACTCTCCGCCTTCTGGGACGATCCCCGCTCCTGGACTCTGGAGACTTACCGCCGCCACGAAGGCTACGAGGGGCTCCGCAAGGCCCTGGCGATGGCGCCGGACGATCTGATCGCGTACGTCAAGGACTCCGGACTGCGCGGTCGCGGCGGCGCCGGCTTCCCCACCGGGATGAAGTGGCAGTTCATCCCGCAGGGCGACGGCAAGCCCCACTACCTCGTCGTCAACGCCGACGAGTCGGAGCCCGGGACCTGCAAGGACATCCCGCTGCTCTTCGCCAATCCGCACTCCCTCATCGAGGGCATGATCATCGCCTCGTACGCGATCCGTTCCAGCCATGCCTTCATCTACCTCCGCGGTGAGACCGTCCCGGTCCTGCGCAGGCTCCACGAGGCGGTCCGGGAGGCGTACGCGGCGGGCTATCTCGGCAAGGACATCCTCGGCAGCGGTCTCGACCTCGACATCACGGTGCACGCGGGCGCGGGCGCGTACATCTGCGGCGAGGAGACCGCTCTCCTGGACTCCCTGGAGGGACGGCGCGGCCAGCCCCGGCTGCGACCCCCCTTCCCCGCGGTCGCCGGACTGTACGCATGCCCCACTGTCGTCAATAACGTCGAGTCCATCGCCTCGGTTCCCGCGATCGTCAACCGGGGCAAGGACTGGTTCCGTTCCATGGGCACCGAGAAGTCCGCGGGCTTCACGCTCTACTCGCTCAGCGGCCATGTCGCCAACCCCGGCCAGTACGAGGCCCCGCTCGGGATCACCCTCCGCCAGCTCCTCGACATGAGCGGCGGAATGCGCCCCGGGCACCGGCTGAAGTTCTGGACCCCCGGCGGCTCCTCCACCCCGATGCTGACCGACGCCCATCTCGACGTACCCCTCGACTACGAGGGCGTCGGCGCCGCCGGATCCATGCTGGGCACCAAGGCCCTCCAGTGCTTCGACGAGACCACCTGCGTGGTCCGCGCCGTCACCCGCTGGACCGAGTTCTACGCCCATGAGTCCTGCGGCAAGTGCACCCCCTGCCGCGAGGGCACCTACTGGCTGGTCCAGCTGATGCGCGACATCGAGAACGGCATCGGCGTCGCCTCGGACCTCGACAAGCTGAACGACATCGCCGACAACATCAACGGCAAGTCGTTCTGCGCCCTCGGCGACGGCGCCGCCGCCCCGATCTTCTCGTCGCTCCAGTACTTCCGCGAGGAGTACGAGCGCCACCTCGACGGCCGCGGCTGCCCCTTCGACCCCGCCAAGTCGACCGCCTGGGCCGACCGGAACCCCACCACCACGGAGGTGAACGCATGACGGTGACCACCAGCGCTCCCTCCGGGGGCGACCAGGCACCGGTACCGCCCGAGGACCTCGTGACCCTGACCATCGACGGCTCCGAGATCAGCGTGCCCAAGGGCACCCTGGTCATCCGGGCCGCCGAACTCCTCGGCATCGAGATCCCCCGGTTCTGCGACCACCCCCTCCTCGACCCCGCGGGCGCCTGCCGCCAGTGCATCGTCGAGGTCGAGGGCCAGCGCAAGCCGATGGCGTCCTGCACCATCACCTGCACCGACGGCATGGTCGTCAAGTCGCAGCTCAGTTCGCCCGCCGCCGAGAAGGCGCAGAAGGGCGTGATGGAGCTGCTGCTGATCAACCATCCGCTGGACTGCCCGGTCTGCGACAAGGGCGGCGAATGCCCGCTCCAGAACCAGGCCATGTCCCACGGCGACGCCGACTCCCGGTTCGAGGGCCGCAAGCGGACGTACGAGAAGCCGGTCGGGATCTCCACCCAGGTCCTGCTCGACCGTGAACGGTGCGTGCTCTGCGCCCGCTGTACCCGGTTCTCCAACCAGATCGCCGGCGACCCGATGATCGAACTCCTGGAGCGGGGCGCCCTCCAGCAGGTCGGCACCGGCGAGGGCGACCCCTTCGAGTCGTACTTCTCCGGCAACACCATCCAGATCTGCCCGGTCGGCGCGCTCACCTCGGCCGCCTACCGGTTCCGCTCCCGCCCCTTCGACCTGGTGTCGTCGCCGAGCGTCTGCGAGCACTGCGCGGGCGGCTGCGCCACCCGTACCGACCACCGGCGCGGCAAGGTGATGCGGCGGCTGGCCGCCGACGAGCCCGAGGTCAACGAGGAGTGGATCTGCGACAAGGGACGGTTCGGCTTCCGCTACGCCCAGCGGCCCGACCGGCTCACCAGCCCCCTGGTCCGCGGCGACGACGGTGAACTGCGGCCCGCGAGCTGGCCGGAGGCGCTGGCCGCCGCCGCCGAGGGACTCACCGCCGCCCGCGGCCGGACCGGGGTCCTCACCGGCGGACGGCCGACCGTCGAGGACGCGTACGCCTACGCCAAGTTCGCCCGGGTCGCCCTCGACACCAACGACATCGACTTCCGGGCCCGGGTCCACTCCACCGAGGAGGCCGACTTCCTGGCCGCCCGGGTCGCGGGCCGGGGCCGGGACATCGACGGCGGCGGCACCACCTACACCGCCCTGGAGCAGGCGCCCGCCGTCCTCCTCGTCGGCTTCGAGTCCGAGGAGGAGGCCCCCGGCGTCTTCCTGCGGCTCCGCAAGGCCAACCGCAAGCACGGCCAGCGGACCTACGCCCTGGCCACCCACGCCACCCGCGGACTGGCCAAGGCGGGCGGCACCCTGCTGCCCGCCGCGCCCGGGACCGAGACCGAGTGGCTGGACGCGCTCAGCGGCACCGTCGGCCTGACGGGCGACGGTGCCCGGGCCGCCGAGGACCTGCGCCGCGACGGCTCCGTGATCGTCGTCGGCGAACGGCTCGCGGGCGTCGCGGGCGGACTCACCGCCGCCGTCCGGGCCGCCACCGCGACCGGCGCGACCCTGGTGTGGATCCCGCGCCGGGCCGGTGAGCGGGGCGCCGTCGAGGCGGGCGCGATCCCGTCCCTGCTGCCCGGCGGCCGCCCGGCCACCGACCCGCGGGCCCGGGAGGAGGTCGCCGAGGTCTGGCGCGTACGGGAACTCCCGCACGGCTACGGCCGCGACACCGGCCAGATCGTCGAAGCCGCGGCCACCGGCGCGCTCACCGCCCTGGTCGTCGGCGGCGTCGAGATCGCCGATCTGCCCGACCCGGCCCGCGCCCGCGAGGCCCTGGACGCCGTCGGCTTCCTGGTTTCCCTGGAGCTGCGGCCCTCCGAGGTCACCGACCGGGCCGATGTCGTACTCCCGGTCGCCGCCGTCGCCGAGAAGTCCGGCACCTTCCTCAACTGGGAGGGCAGGGCCCGGATGTTCGAGGCGGCGCTGAAGCCGGAACAGATGACCCGGAACCTCGCCCCCGGCGACGCCCGGGTCCTCCATATGCTCGCCGACGCGATGGACGTCCACTTCGCCCTGCCCGATGTGAAGGCGGTACGGCGGGAGATGGACCGGCTCGGTTCCTGGACCGGGCCGCGCGCCACCGAGCCGATGGAGATCCCGCAGCCGCTGCCCCGGCCCGGCGACGGCGAGGCCGTACTCGCCGGACACCGGCTCCTGCTCGACCAGGGCCTGCTCCAGCAGGGCGACGAGGCGCTGGCGGGCACCCGGCACGCCGCCGTCGCCCGGCTGTCGGCGGCCACCGCCGCCGAGACCGGGGTCGAGGACGGCGACGCGCTCGCCGTCACCGGCCCCGCCGGGACCGTCACCCTGCCGCTCCGGGTCACCGAGATGCCCGACCGGGTGGTCTGGCTGCCGCTGAACTCCACCGGCGGCGGCGTCGCCTCCGACACCGGCGCGGTACCGGGGCAACCGGTCCGGATCGGGCCCGCCGACGCGACCGCGGAAGCCCCGGAGGTGCGCTCATGACCGGCCAGACGCTGACCGTGCTCGCGGCCGAGGACCTGTCGCTGTTCGGCCGCGACCCCTGGTGGCTGATCGTCATCAAGGCCGTGTTCTGCTTCGCCTTCCTGATGCTGACCGTGCTCTTCTCCATCGTCTGGGAGCGCAAGGTCGTCGCCTGGATGCAGCTGCGGATCGGCCCCAACCGGCACGGCCCCTGGGGCATGCTCCAGTCCCTCGCCGACGGCATCAAGCTGATGCTGAAGGAAGACGTCATCGTCAAGCGGGCGGACAAGGTCGTCTACGTCCTCGCCCCGATCATCGCCGCCATCCCGGCATTCATGGCGATCGCGGTCATCCCCTTCGGACCCGCGGGCAACGAGGTCTCGATCTTCGGGCAGCGGACCACGATGCAACTCACCGACCTGCCCATCGCCATGCTGTACGTCCTGGCGATCGCGTCCGTCGGGATCTACGGCATCGTCCTCGCGGGCTGGTCCTCCGGGTCCACGTACCCCCTGCTCGGCGGTCTCCGCTCGTGCGCCCAGATGATCTCGTACGAGATCGCCATGGGCGCCGCCTTCGCCTCCGTCTTCCTCTACTCCGGGTCCATGTCGACCTCGGCGATCGTCGAAGCGCAGGCCGACCGCTGGTTCGTGATCCTGCTGCCGGTCTCCTTCATCATCTACGTCGTCACCATGGTCGGCGAGACCAACCGGGCGCCGTTCGACATGCCGGAGTCCGAGGGCGACCTGGTCGGCGGCTTCAACACCGAGTACAGCTCGATCAAGTTCGCGATGTTCATGCTGGCCGAGTACGTCAACATGGTCACCGTCTCCGCCGTGTCCGTCACCCTCTTCCTCGGCGGCTGGCGCGCCCCCTACCCGATCTCCACGTTCTGGGAGGGCGCGAACCACGGCTGGTGGCCGCTGCTCTGGTTCGTCCTCAAGGTACAACTGCTCCTCTTCTTCTTCATCTGGCTCCGCGGCACCCTGCCGCGAGTCCGCTACGACCAGCTGATGAAGCTGGGCTGGAAGGTCCTCATCCCGGTCTCCGTCGTCTGGCTGATGCTCGTCGCCACCGTGCGGGCGCTGCGGAACGAGGAGTACGACTTCCAGCAGATCCTGCTCTATCTGGGCGGCCCGATCCTGGCGATCCTGCTGCTCACCTTTGTCGCCGACATGTTCCGCGGCGGGCGGGAGAAGCGGGCCGAGGCCGAGGCGGCGCACGAGCCGCCCGCGGTGTTCGACCCGATGGCGGGCGGATATCCGGTACCGCCGCTGCCCGGCCAGACGCTGCCCCCGGTACCGCGCAGGCGGCCGAGGCGGGAGCGGGAACTCATTGTCAGTGGTGGCGCCAATACTGTGAGTGACGGTTCGGAAGGCGGACCCTCGCGTGACGGAAAGGAGGCCGACGGTGTCTGAGCGAGCGGAGAATTCGCGGGACGTGCAGCGTGCTCGGGGTGGCGCTGCGGAGTCTCCGGGAGCGGGCCCGGGGCCGGATTCGGCTTCGACTCCGGCTTCGGAGGAGAAGTTCCTGAATCCGGTGGCCGGGTTCGGGGTGACCTTCAAGGCCATGTTCAAGAAGCGGCTGACCGAGCAGTATCCGGAGCAGCCGAAGGTCACGGCGCCGCGCTTCCACGGCCGGCACCAGCTGAACCGCCATCCGGACGGCCTGGAGAAGTGCGTCGGCTGCGAGCTGTGCGCCTGGGCCTGCCCCGCCGACGCCATCTATGTGGAGGGCGCCGACAACACCGAGGAAGAGCGGTACTCCCCCGGTGAGCGGTACGGCCGGGTGTACCAGATCAACTACGCCCGCTGCATTCTCTGCGGGCTCTGCATCGAGGCGTGCCCCACCCGGGCGCTGACCATGACCAACGAGTTCGAGCTGGCCGACAGCTCCCGCGAGAACCTGATCTACACCAAGGAACAGCTTCTCGCCGGGCTCACGGAGGGCATGGTCGAGACGCCCCACGCCATCTACCCCGGCACCGACGAGGGCGACTACTACCGGGGGCAGGTCACCGAGGCCGCCCCCGGCACGGTCCGTCAGGTCGCCGTATCCAAGGGGGAGAAGGGCGAGGAGGTGGACGCATGACCGGCCCGCAGTCGGCCGGGCTCGACCCGGCCGGGCTCGCCGCCCTGGCCGCGAGCACCACATCGACGGGCGAGGCCGTCCAGTTCTGGATCCTCGGCACCGTCGCGGTGATCGGCGCGCTCTGTACGATCCTGATGCGGCGGGCCGTGCACAGCGCCCTCTGCCTCGCCGGGACCATGATCATCCTCGCGGTGTTCTACCTGGCCAACGGCGCCTACTTCCTGGGCGTCGTCCAGATCGTGGTCTACACCGGCGCGATCATGATGCTCTTCCTCTTCGTGGTGATGCTGGTCGGCGTCACCGCCGCGGACTCCCTCAAGGAGACCCTGAAGGGGCAGCGCTGGCTCGCCCTCACCTGCGGACTCGGCTTCGGCATCCTGCTGATCGCCGGGATCGGCAACGCCTCCCTGGAGACGTTCAACGGCCTGGGCGCCGCCAACACCGCCCGCGGCGGCAATGTGGAGGGCCTCGCCGCCCTCATCTTCACCAAGTACGTCTTCGCCTTCGAGATCACCGGCGCCCTGCTGATCACCGCCGCCGTCGGCGCGATGGTGCTCACCCACCGGGAGCGCACCGAACGCGCCCTGACCCAGCGCGAGCTGGCGGAGGAGCGGGTCCGCGAGGGCAAGCACCTGCCGCCGCTGCCCGCCCCCGGCGTCTACGCCCGGCACAACGCGGTGGACATCGCCGCCCTGCTGCCCGACGGCACCCCGTCCGAGCTGTCCGTCAGCCGCACCCTGCGCGAGCGCGGCCAGATCCGCGACGTCTCCGCCCAGGCGATGGCCGACCTCAAGGCGCTGGAGCAGCGGTCCGAGGAGCGGCTCGGCCGCGAGCCCGGCAACGCCGCCACCGGACAGGCCGACCCGCCGGGCGCCGGACGCGATCAGGACCGGGACGAAGAGGAGGCCAGTCGGTGAATCCGGTCAACTACCTCTATCTCGCCGCCCTGCTCTTCACCATCGGCGCGGCCGGGGTCCTGATCAGGCGGAACGCCATCGTGGTGTTCATGTGCATCGAGCTGATGCTGAACGCCTGCAATCTCGCGCTGGTCGCGTTCTCCCGGATGCACGGCAACCTCGACGGCCAGATCATCGCGTTCTTCACGATGGTCGTCGCCGCCGCCGAGGTCGTGGTGGGGCTCGCGATCATCGTGTCGCTGTTCCGTTCCCGCCACTCGGCCTCGGTCGACGACGCCAGCCTGATGAAGCTGTGAGGGGCTGAATCGTGGAGAACCTGATTGCGCTGCTCATCGCGGCGCCCCTGCTGGGAGCGGCGGTCCTGCTCTGCGGCGGGCGACGGCTCGACCGGGCCGGTCATCTGATCGGTACGGCGTTCGCCGCCGCGTCGTTCGTCGTCGGCGCGGTCCTCTTCGCCGACATGGTGGGCAAGCCTGCGGACGAGCGGCTGCTGCACCAGGAGCTGTTCAGCTGGATTCCGGTGGAGGGCTTCCAGGCCGACATCGCCTTCCAGCTCGACCAGCTGTCGATGACGTTCGTCCTGCTGATCACCGGTGTCGGCACCCTGATCCATGTCTACTCCATCGGCTATATGGAGCACGACGAGCGCCGCCGCCGCTTCTTCGGCTATCTGAACCTCTTCCTGGCGGCGATGCTGCTGCTGGTGCTGGCCGACAACTATCTGCTGCTGTACTTCGGCTGGGAGGGCGTCGGTCTCGCCTCGTACCTCCTGATCGGCTTCTGGCAGCACAAGCCCAGCGCCGCCACCGCCGCGAAGAAGGCGTTCCTGGTCAACCGGGTCGGTGACATCGGCCTCTCGATCGCCATCATGCTGATGTTCACCACCTTCGGCACCTTCGCCTTCGCGCCGGTGCTGGCCTCGGCGGACGAGGCGAGTTCGGCGACCCTGACGGGTATCGGGCTGATGCTGCTGCTGGCCGCCTGCGGCAAGTCGGCGCAGGTGCCGCTGCAGTCCTGGCTCGGGGACGCGATGGAGGGCCCGACCCCGGTCTCGGCCCTGATCCACGCGGCCACCATGGTGACCGCCGGTGTCTATCTGATCGTCCGCTCCGGCGCGATCTTCAACGCCTCGCCGGACGCCCAGCTGGTCGTGGTCATCGTCGGCGCCGTCACCCTGCTCTTCGGTGCGATCGTCGGTTGCGCCAAGGACGACATCAAGAAGGCGCTCGCCGGATCCACGATGTCCCAGATCGGCTATATGATCCTCGCCGCCGGACTGGGCCCCATCGGCTATGTCTTCGCCATCATGCACCTGGTGACCCACGGATTCTTCAAGGCCGGGCTCTTCCTCGGCGCGGGCTCCGTGATGCACGGCATGAACGACGAGGTCGACATGCGCAAGTACGGCGGTCTGCGGAAGTACATGCCGGTCACCTTCGTCACCTTCGGCCTCGGCTATCTGGCGATCATCGGCTTCCCCGGCCTCTCCGGCTTCTTCTCCAAGGACATGATCATCGAGGCCGCCTTCGCCAAGGGCGGCACCGAGGGCTGGATCCTCGGCGGGGTCACCCTGCTGGGCGCCGCGATCACCGCGTTCTACATGACCCGGGTGATGCTGCTGACCTTCTTCGGCGAGCAGCGCTGGCAGCCCGACGAGAAGGGTGAGCTGCCGCATCCGCACGAGTCGCCCAAGACCATGACGATCCCGATGATCGTGCTGGCCTTCGGCTCGGTCTTCGCGGGCGCGTTCTTCGGTATCGGGGACCGCTTCCTGCACTGGCTCGCCCCGGTCACCGGTGAGAGCCACGGCAACCCGCCGGTCAGCGCGCTCACCGTGACCACCGCCACCGTCGTGGTGATGGTGGTCGGGGTCGCGATCGCCTGGTGGATGTACGGCCGCCGGCCCGTACCGGTCACCGCGCCGCGCGGTTCGGCGCTCACCCGGGCCGCCCGCCGCGATCTGCTCCAGGACGACTTCAACCATGTGGTCCTGGTCCGCGGCGGCGAGCACCTCACCCGCTCCCTGGTCTATGTCGACCACTCCCTGGTGGACGGCGTGGTCAACGGCACGGCGGCGACGGTCGGCGGACTCTCCGGCCGGATGCGCAAACTCCAGAACGGCTACGTCCGCTCGTACGCCGTCTCGATGTTCGGAGGTACGGCGGTGCTGATCGCCGCGACCCTGCTGATGAGGGCGGTGTAACTGCGATGTCCTTCCCGCTCCTTACGGCGACGGCGGTGGTCCCGGCAGTCGGGGCGATCGTCACCGCCGCGGTGCCCGCCGCGCGCAAGGGGGCAGCCAAGACCCTGGCGCTGCTGTTCTCCCTCGTCACGCTGGCCCTGGCGGCGATCGTGCTGGTCCGGTTCGAACCGGACGGCGCGCGCTACCAGCTGACCGAATCCCATGCCTGGATCTCCGACTTCGGGGTCCGGTACGAACTGGGCGTCGACGGTATCGGGGCCGTACTGATCGCGCTCACCGCGCTGCTGGTGCCGTTCGTGATCCTGGCCGGCTGGAACGACGCCGACCCGCAGGGCGAGTCGAACTCCCGGTGGCGTCCCACCCAGGGCTTCTTCGCGCTGATCCTGATGGTCGAGGCGATGGTGATCCTCTCCTTCGAGGCCACCGACGTCTTCCTCTTCTACATCCTCTTCGAAGCCATGCTCATCCCGATGTACTTCCTCATCGGCGGCTTCGGGGACCGGGCCCACCAGGGCAGCGACGAGAACGCGGCGGCTCAGCGCTCTTACGCGGCGGTCAAGTTCCTGCTCTACAACCTGGTCGGCGGGCTGATCATGCTGGCCGCGGTGATCGGCCTCTACGTCGTGGCCGGGAGCTTCTCGCTCACCGAGATCGCGGCGGCCCGGGCCAGCGGCGAGCTGGAAATGGCCACCAACACCGAACGGCTGCTCTTCCTCGGCTTCTTCTTCGCCTTCGCGATCAAGGCGCCGCTGTGGCCGCTGCACACCTGGCTGCCCAACGCGATGGGCGAGGCGACCGCGCCCGTCGCCGTACTGATCACCGCCGTGGTCGACAAGGTCGGCACCTTCGCGATGCTCCGGTTCTGCCTCCAGCTCTTCCCGGAGGCGTCCCAGTGGGCCACCCCGGTGATCGTGGTGCTGGCCCTGGTCAGCATCGTCTACGGGGCGCTGCTCGCGGTCGGCCAGCGGGACATCAAGCGGCTGGTGGCCTATGCCTCCATCTCGCACTTCGGCTTCATCGTCCTGGGCATCTTCGCGATGACCTCCCAGGGCCAGTCGGGCGCCACGCTCTACATGGTCAACCACGGGATCTCGACGGCCGCGCTGATGCTGGTCGCCGGATTCCTGATCTCCCGGCGCGGATCCCGGCTGATCGCCGACTACGGCGGAGTGCAGAAGGTGGCGCCCGTCCTCGCGGGCACCTTCCTGATCGGGGGTCTGGCGACCCTCTCACTGCCGGGTCTCGCGCCGTTCGTCTCCGAGTTCCTGGTCCTGGTGGGCACCTTCGCCCGCTATCCGGTGGCCGGGATCGTCGCGACCTCCGGCATCGTGCTGGCCGCGCTCTACGTCCTCGTCCTCTACCAGCGGACGATGACCGGCCCGGTCAAGGAGGAGGTCCGGAGCATGCCCGACCTCCGGCCGCGTGAGCTGGCGGTGATCACCCCGCTGATCGCGCTGCTGCTCTTCCTCGGGGTCTACCCCAAGCCGCTGACGGACATCGTCAATCCGGCCGTGGAGCACACCATGTCCGATGTTCAGAAGAAGGACCCCCGGCCGGAGGTGGAGGCCAAGTGAGCCCGACAGCTGTCCACACCCTGTGGACGACGGCGGCCGAGCCGGTCGACAAGATCAACGCACCGGATATCGAGTACGCCCAGCTCGCGCCGGTACTGATCGTGGTCGGCGCGGCCATCGTCGGCCTGCTGCTGGAGGCGTTCCTGCCGCGCAAGTCGCGGTACTACGCCCAGGTGGCCCTGGCGACGGTGGCGCTGGTCGCCGCCTTCGCCGCCGTCGTCGGCCTGGCCGAAGGCGGCTACGGCACCTCGAAGGTGAATATCGCCGCGATGGGCGCGATGGCGATCGACGGCCCGACGCTCTTCCTCCAGGGCACGATCCTGCTGGTCTCCCTGGTGGCGGTCTTCACCTTCGCCGAACGCCGGCTCGACCCCGAGGCCCACGGCAGCGCCGTGGACTCCTTCACCGCCCAGGCGGCGGCCGTCCCCGGCAGTGAGAACGAGAAGGCCGCGGTCCGGGCCGGGTTCACCACCACCGAGGTCTATCCGCTGGCGATGTTCGCGGTCGCGGGCATGCTGGTCTTCCCGGCGGCCAACGATCTGCTGACGCTCTTCATCGCGCTGGAGGTCTTCTCCCTCCCGCTCTATCTGCTCTGCGCGCTGGCCCGTCGCAAGCGGCTGATGTCCCAGGAAGCGGCCGTCAAGTACTTCCTGCTGGGCGCCTTCTCCTCGGCGTTCCTGCTGTTCGGGATCGCCCTGCTCTACGGGTACGCGGGCTCCGTCTCGTACGGCCGGATCGCCGAGGTCGTCGACGGGTCGGTCCGGACCGTCGATCCGGCCCTCGCCGACACCATGGGCAATGACGCGCTGCTGCTGATCGGCTCCGCCCTGATCCTGATGGGGCTGCTCTTCAAGGTCGGCGCGGTCCCGTTCCATATGTGGACCCCGGACGTCTACCAGGGCGCCCCGACGCCCGTCACGGGCTTCATGGCGGCGGCGACCAAGGTGGCCGCTTTCGGCGCCCTGCTGCGGCTGATGTACGTGGTGCTGCCGGGCCTCAAGTGGGACTGGCGGCCGCTGCTGTGGGGCGTGGCGATCCTGACCATGCTGGCGGGTGCGATCATCGCCATCACCCAGACCGACATCAAGCGGCTGCTGGCGTACTCCTCGATCGCCCATGCCGGGTTCATCATGGCCGGTGTCATCGCGGTCTCGCCGGACGGCGTCTCGTCCGTCCTCTTCTATCTGGGTGCCTACTCCTTTGTGACGCTGGGCGCGTTCGCGGTCGTCACCCTCGTCCGCGACGCGGGCGGCGAGGCGACCCATCTCTCCCAGTGGGCCGGTCTCGGCCGCCGTTCGCCCCTGGTGGCCGCGGTCTTCGCGATCTTCCTGCTGGCCTTCGCCGGAATCCCGCTCACGTCCGGCTTCTCCGGCAAGTTCGCCGTCTTCAAGGCGGCGGCGGAGAGCGGGGCCGGGGCGCTGGTCGTGGTCGGTGTGATCTCCTCGGCGATCGCGGCGTTCTTCTACATCCGGGTGATCGTGCTGATGTTCTTCAGCGAGCCCAAGCCGAACGGCCCCACCGTCGCGGTCCCCTCGGGTCTGACGGTCGGCGCGATCGGCGTGGGTGTGGCGGTCACCGTCGTCCTGGGCGTCGCCCCGCAGTACTTCCTCGATCTGGCGGGTCAGGCGAGCGTCTTCGTCCGCTGACCCCGCCGTCCGGCACCGAGCACCCGGGCCCGGTCTCCTTCAGCAGGAGACCGGGCCCGGGTGTGTCCGCCACTACGACGGTCCGCTCAGTGGTGCCGGGAGCGGCGCGGGGTGATCTCGGTCAGGTCGAGATCGACCGGGAAGGGGACGGAGACCTTCAGCCGGTCGTGGAAGATCCCGGTGGCCACGTACTGGCCGGTGGCGGGTTCGCGTTCGAAGACATGGACGACGGCCCGCCCGCCGTCGTTCTCCACCCGCCAGTAGTGGGGGATCCCGGGCGTACTTGACGGGCTTGGTCTCGCGGTCCCGGCTGACCGAGTCGGGGGACACCACCTCGATCGCGAGGGTGACGGACGCCGCAGGGAGCCGGGTCTGCTCATGGCCCTCGACGGCGTCCGCGGGGACGACGATCACATCCGGTTCGGGCCGGTTCTGCCGGTCGACGTCGATGGTGAACTCCCGGACGACCTCGTAGCCCTCCGGTGCGAGTGACTGCAATCGCCAGTTGAGGAAGTCGATCGCCCTCACATGGAACAGGGACTGCGGACTCACGAAGACCAGGCTCCCGTCGATCAGCTCCGTATGCGGAGGCAAGTTCGGAAGCGTGTCCAGATCGTCGGCGGTCCAGCCGCCGACCGGTGGCATCGGCCAGCCCGGTTCGGGCCGGGGGGCCTCGGGTTCGGCGCTCATCAGTGCTCCCATACGACGGAGTCTCGCCGGTGCGGTCAGGTTATCGGGCCGGAAGGGGGTGAACCCCCTTCGAACGGGCGAACGTGGCCCGGGTGTTGACGTGGGTGGGGTCAGTGGGACGGGGTGATGCGGCCGGTGACCTCGCCGAGGCCGACGCGGATGCCGTCGGGGCCCGGTGCCCAGGCCGTCATGGTGACCGTGTCGCCGTCCTGGAGGAAGGTGCGGTCACCGTCCTGGAGGGTGAGGGTGTCGCGGCCGTTCCAGGTGAGTTCGAGGAGGGAGCCCCGCTGGTGGACCTCGGGGCCGCTGACCGTGCCGGAGGCGAAGAGGTCGCCGGTGCGCAGGGACGCGCCGTTGACCGTCATATGGGTGAGCTGCTGGGCCGCCGTCCAGTACATGGTGGCGAACGGGGGCTCCGCGATCACCTGGCCGTTGACGGCCACGGAGATCCGGATGTCGAAGCCGCCCGGCTCCTCGTCGGCCGAGTCGTCGAGATAGGGCAGCGGCGGGACGTCCCGGGCGGGCGGCGCGGTACGGGCCGCGTCGAGGGCCTCCAGCGGGGTGACCCAGGCCGAGACGGAGGTGGCGAAGGACTTGCCGAGGAACGGCCCCAGGGGCACGTACTCCCATGCCTGGATGTCCCGGGCCGACCAGTCGTTGAGCAGGAAGAGGCCGAAGACGTGGTCGCGGAAGTCGCCGAGCGGTACGGAGTCGCCTTGCGCGGTGGGCGTACCGACCAGGAAGCCGACCTCGGCCTCGATGTCGAGCTTGGCGGACGGGCCGAAGACGGGCGCCGGGTCGGCGGGGGCCTTGCGCTGGCCCCGGGGGCGTACGACCTCCGTACCGGAGACCACGACGGTGCCCGCGCGGCCGTGGTAACCGATCGGCAGATGCTTCCAGTTGGGGGTGAGGGGCTCGCTGTCGGGGCGGAACATCCGGCCCACGTTGGTGGCGTGGTGCTCGCTGGCGTAGAAGTCGACATAGTCGGCGACCTCGTACGGGAGGTGGAGGGTGACCTCCTCCAGCGGGTGGAGCAGCGGTTCGACGGCGGTCCGGTGGGCCGGGACCGTCACCCAGGCGGTGAGCGCGCGGCGGACGTCGCGCCAAGTGGTGCGTCCGGCCGCGAGCAGCGGATTGAGGGTGGGCCGGTCGAGGAGTGCGGCGTACGGGGAGCCGAGGGCGAGGGCAGCCGCCCCCGCGTCGAGCACATGCCGCCCGATCCGGACACCGACCCTGCGGCGGTCGGGTTCGGCGGCGGTGGAGAAGACGCCGTAGGGCAGGTTGTGCGGGCCGAAGGGGTCGCCCTCGGCCAGATCGAGCGGGCTCTGCTCGGACATCTGCGCGTGCCTCGTTTCCGATTCTGTGCGGGGCCGTACGGCGGGTGCCGTGGACGGCGGGGCGCACGGTGCTCTTCACGATGTGGGGGACACGTTACGTGGGGGACGCAAGGGACCGGCAGGGCGCGATCATCCCGTTGTTCTGGGAAAACGTTTCACCCAGCTTCGGTGGAAGACCGGCTCGCCCCGGTGCCCCGGCCCCGCAGCGTTGTCCCGGCAGCTCACCTTGTCCTCGGCGACCAGGTCGTCGGCGTCGCAGTAGAGGACGGAGCGCGTCTCCACGGTGATGTCCCAGCCGAGTTCGGGCCGGTGGAACCGTACGGTCCACTCCGTCTCCGCCCGGGCGGAGAGGGGGTCACCGGCCCGGATCGTCCGGATCTCCCGGGCGTCCTCGAAGACCTCGAGACCGTCGGGGTGCACCCGGCTCGCGCCGTCCGCGCCCAGCGGCCGGGGGTCGGTCTCCAGCCGCCAGGTGTCCGTACCGACATCCCGGATCAGGGCGTGTTCGGGGCGGCGTTCGGCCGGGGCGGTGAGCGGGGCGGGGGAGACCACGCCGAGGGGTTCGACGCGTTCGGGCGGGCCGGGGGCTACCAGCATGGGCGCGGTCCCCGGTGGATCGGGGTCGCGGACCGGGAGTTCCAGCCGGGAGCCCTCGGGGAACAGGACGAAGTCCGCCGGAGCACCGGCCGGCGGCCAGAGCCACGGCCAGTAGGCGGAGGAGACCGCGAGCCGCAGCCGGTGTCCGGGCGGTACCGCGTATCCGGCCGCCGCCAGGTCGAACGACACGTCCTCGACGGCGCCGGGGGGCCAGGCCCTGGCCCGGTCGAGCCCCTCGCGGGCGGCGGTGTTCCGTACGCCCCGGGTGATCAGCGTCGACGAGCCGTCGGGTGCCAGGTCGCACAGGCGTACGGCGATCCGGCCGTACGGGACGTCCAGCCGCATCCGCAGGGTGATCCGGGGGCGGCCGAGCACGGTCAGGCCGTCACCCGGGACGGGGAATTCGAAGCACACGGAGCGCGCGTCCTCCTCCCGCTGATCGGGCGGGAGATCGGCGGTCCGGCCGGGCTCGGGGAGCGGACGGCCCGCGTCCGCGCCGGTGTGCGCGGGGGACGCGACGGGTACGGGGCCGCCCCGCAGGACGTAGGGGACGGTCCGGACGGCGGGGGAGGGCCAGGAGGGTTCGGCGATCCAGGCGGCGTCGGTGCCCGCGCGGCTCGTGCGGGTGCCGGGTGCGGACGGGCCGGTGATCCAGGCCCTGAGCGGCGGTACGGGGGCGGAATCGGCGCCGCGCAGATACCGGTCCCACCACCGCAGGGTCTCGTGCAGGAAGCCGATCGCCGGGCCGGGCCCCGGTTCGTCCGGATAGTGCCGGGACCAGGGGCCGATCAGTCCGCGCACCCGGTCGGAGGGGAGCGTCTCCAGCAGCCGGAGCACGGTGTCCCGGGCCGGGTCGTACCAGCCGCCGACCGCCAGGACCGCCGCGCGGACGGCCCCGGCGTCGGCCCCGGTCCACCCGGGCCAGTGGTCGTCGCGGAGCGGATGCGCCAGGGCGCCGTGCAGCGGCGGTGCCACGGCGGCCAGCCGGGTGGTCCACCGGTCGCGCCAGACGTCGGCCCCGGCGTAGCGAGGGTCCGGCGGGCGGCAGAGCGCCGAGAGCAGGGCGGTGGAGCGGGCCGGCATGGCGTCGGCGCCGACCGCGCCGCCGGGGTGGGCGCCGTCCTCCTGATACGGGTCGACGGTCGCGCCGACCGCGACGACCGCCCGCAGGGGGTCCGGGGCCAGGACGGCGACGCGCAGCGCGAGGGTCGCGCCGGGGCCGAGGCCGAACATCCCGATCCGGCCGTCGCCCCAGGGCTGGGCCGCCAGCCACTCCACCACCTCGGCCGCGTCGGCGGCGTCCGCCGCGGCGTCCCGGGCGGGGCCGCGGTCCGGGCCGCCCCAGGGCGCGGCCGGGACGCCCTCGCCGCAGCCGTGGCCGCGGGCGTCGACCCGGACGGAGGCATAGCCGTGGGACGCGTACCAGGGGTGGCGGCGGGCGTCCCGGGCGGCCGTGGAGTCGGTCAGCCGGCCGGGCTCGTATTCGAGGAGGACGGGGGCGGGGGCGCCGGTGCGGGGCCGCCAGAGCCGGGCGTGCAGCCGGGTGCCGTCGGAGAGGGGGACGAGGAGGTCGTCGTGGCGGACGGGGTGGGGGCCGGTGTCGTACGGGGGCGGGGCGCCGGGGGCCGTGACCGGATCGGGTGTCTTCGTGCGGTGCGCGGCGGGGCCGGTGCCGGTGCCGGATCCGGGCGGGGCCGTCGGGCCGGTCGGTGGACGGGACGGGTCGTCCGGTCCCTCCGGGCCTTCGCCGTACACCGGCGGGATGTGGTCTCCGTACACCGGCGGGGTGTAGGGGACAGGGCGTGGGGAAGCCGACTCGTACCGGCCGGTACGGTACCGGTCGGGTTCCGGCGGAGCCCCGGAACCGGCATGATCCGTTCCGGTCGACGGGGGCGGCGCGGAGCGTGCCGGCCCGGGGTGGGAGGACGGCGGGTGTGCGGCGTACTGACGGTGCTTGCGCATGGCGGGGCCTCGTTGCCCGGGGCGGGCCCGCCGCCGGTCACGGCCCCGGCCGGGGCCGCGGGGAGGCGGTTCCGCGGCCGTCCGGCGACCTGTTCCGGGGGCGGTCCCGGAGCGGTTCACCGGTACGGTCACGGGTACCGTCGCCGATACCGCCGAAAGGCTCACCAGTGGTCGTATCTACTGATCACGAACATACCGGTGGCGGCGGGAAGGCGCCCATGGTGATCCAAACGTGACCGGATACGCTGACTTGAGTGAATCCAGCGACACATCGACAATCCGTGTGATTATCAGCAGACAGGAGATCCCCTCGTGACCGTCGTCGGGCCGTTCGGGCTGAGCGTGCGGGACCAGGCTCTTGAAGCCGATGTCCAGACCGGACTGTCGGCCGTCGAGGCGGGTCTGCTAGAAGCCACCAAGAGTGAGGTGCCGTTCATCACGGAGGCGGCCCAGCACCTCGTCCGTGCGGGTGGCAAGCGCTTCCGGCCGCTGCTGGTGATGCTGGCGGCCCAGTTCGGTGACCCGCACGCACCCGGAATCGTGCCCTCCGCCGTGGTCGTGGAGCTCACCCACCTGGCGACGCTCTACCACGACGACGTGATGGACGAGGCGGACGTCCGGCGCGGCGTGCCCAGCGCCAACGCCCGCTGGGGCAACTCGGTCGCGGTCCTGACCGGCGACTTCCTCTTCGCCCGCGCCTCCCACATCCTCGCCGACCTCGGCCCGGAGGCCGTACGGATCCAGGCCGAGGCGTTCGAACGGCTGGTCACCGGGCAGATCCTGGAGACCGCCGGGCCGCGCGACGGCCGCGACCCGGTGGCGCACTACCTCGATGTGATCGGCGGCAAGACGGGATCGCTGATCGCGGTCTCCGGGCGCTTCGGCGCGATGATGTCCGGCGCCGACGAGGGCGTCACGGACATCCTCACCCAGTACGGGGAACGGCTCGGCGTCGCCTTCCAGCTCGCCGACGACGTCCTCGACATCGCCAGCGACTCCCACGAGTCGGGCAAGACGCCCGGTACGGATCTGCGCGAGGGCATCCCCACCCTCCCCGTACTCCATCTGCGGGCCCGGGCCGAGGCCCGGGGCCTGGCCGACGACCTCGAACTGGTCGCCCTGCTCGACGGCGACCTCACCGACGACGCCCGGCACGCGGAGGTACTGACCCGGCTGCGGGCCCATCCGGCGCTGGAACAGGCCCGGAAGGACACCATCCGGTACGCCGAGGAGGCCCGCTCCATGCTGGGCCCGCTGCCCGAGTGCTATGCGAAGGCCGCACTCGAAGAACTCTGCGACGCCGTCGTGCACCGCGCGGGCTGACCGCCGATGACCGCCGAACACGCCCCGGGGCCTGGCCCGGCAGCCGACCCGGAGACCGAGCGGATACTCGCCCGCTACGCCGCCGAGCTGCCGGAGCCCGTACCGCTGATCGCCCTCTGGGTGCACGGCTCGATCGCGGAGGGGACCGACTACCGGCCGGGCCGCTCCGACCTCGATCTGATCGCCGTCCTCGAACGGCCCTGCGCCCCGGCGGAGGAGGAGCGGCTGGCCGGACTGCACCGGCGGCTGGCCGGCGACGAGCCCCTCGCGGCCCGGCTGCACTGCTCCTTCATGTCGGCGACGGAGCTGGCCGACCCCGGGCACGACCATCTGACCTGGGCCTTCAACGAACTCTTCCGGCGGCCGGTGAGCCCGGTGACCCGGGCCGAACTGCACCGGTTCGGCCGAGTCCTGTACGGCCGCCCGGTCGGGGGACTGCTCCCCGGGATGACGGACCGACAACTGAGGGAGTACGTCCACGGACAGCTCCGGGACGAGCTGCTGCCGCGCTGCGCCGACGAGGAGCTGTTCCGGCAGGACACCTGGGTCGACTACGCGATGCTGGCCCTGCCGAGGGCCGCCGTCACCCTCGCGGACGGGCGGCTGATCACCAAGGCCGAGGCATTCGGGGTGCTGGCCGAACTCGGGGCTCCCGCCGAGGTCGTGGCGGATGTCCGACGACGGCGGTACGGGGCACCGGGCGACGGCGAAGACCCTGGACCCGGCCCGGAGGGCGACGCCCCGTGGCTCACCCGGCGGGCCCGTCTGACGACGGACTTCCTGCGGTCCCGCGCGGAGACCCTGATCGCCGCCTACCACCCGGGATGACAAAGGTCTCGACGAGGTGTCACCGAATGGGGGAGCGTGTCGGGGGAACCCTCATCCCACAGTCGTACACCCATTTGCTCCCGGGGATTGACGCCCGGACGACGGTGATTTGGTCAGATGGATGCACTGCTCCTGACCGACCACGGAGGTAGTCCACACCATGGCACCGAACGACGACAGCGCACAGACCAACCAGGAGACGGGCGCGGTCACCGCGCGCCGCCGCCGCGCGGCGCGTTACGCCCTTCCGGTCGCGGTGGCAGGCGTGGCGGCGGCGACCATCGGTCTGGTCCCGGCCCTCGCCGCCTCCGGTGACCCCGATCTGCCCGACATCAGCGCGCAGGAGCTGGTCGAGCGGATCGCGGCCTCCGACACCGAGCGACTCTCGGGCACCATCAAGATCAGTACGGATCTGGGGCTCCCCGACTTCGGGGGCCTCGGCGAGTCCTTCCTGTCGGGCGCAGCCGCGGGCGCCGCGGAGGGCGGCGAGGAGACGGGGTCGTCGGCGGCCCCGGACGCCAAGCTGATGGAGCTGGCGACCGGCTCGCACACGCTGCGGGTCGCGGTCGACGGCCCCGACCGGCAGAAGATCTCGATCGTCGAGAAGACCTCCGAGTACAGCCTCATCCGCAACGGGGACGAGCTGTGGGCGTACGACAGCGCGTCGAACGAGGTCTTCCACCAGAAGGACGCCGGACCCGGCACCGCCGACGCCGGCAAGGACGGCAAGAGCGGCAAGGCCGCCGGGGCCCTCCCGGGACTGGCGGACGCGGGGACGGAGGCGCCGACGCCCCGGGAGCTGGCACAGGAGGTGCTGAAGGCCGCCGACGAGACCACGTCGGTCACCGTCGACGGCACCGCCCGGGTCGCCGGACGTACGGCCTACCAGCTGGTGGTCAAGCCCAAGCAGAACGACTCCACCATCGGCTCGGTGCGGATCGCGGTCGACTCCCGCACCGGGACGCCGCTGAAGTTCACCGTTGTGCCGTCCTCCGGCGGCAAGGCCGCGATCGACATCGGCTTCACCAAGGTGGACTTCGGCAAGCCCGCCGCCTCGACCTTCGACTTCACCCCGCCCAAGGGCGCCAAGGTGACGGGCCCCGAAGAGCTGCGCGCGGAGGCCGAGAAGGCCGGTGAGTCCCTGGAGCGGGAAGGCAAGGCGCTCGGGGAGGAGCTGGAGAAGGAGCTGAAGGGCGGGGCGAAGGACGGCAAGGGGCTGACCGGTCCCGAGGGCGTGAATGTGATCGGCGAGGGCTGGACCACGATCGTCAGGACCGGCCCCGCCGAGGGCGCGGGCGCCGTGGCCGGGGCCGAGGGCGGACTGCCGTCGGAGGTCGGCGATCTCCTGGGCGGGATGACCGACTCGGTGAAGGGCGACTTCGGTACGGGCACGGTCTTCAAGACCCGCCTGGTGAACGCGCTGATCACCGACGACGGCAGGGTTTACGCGGGCGCCGTCACCAAGGACGCGCTGGTCAAGGCCGCCAACGCCGACAAGTGACTCGGCCCGGGCCGCCGACGGGCGGCCCATGGTTCTGACGGGGGGCAAGGACGCCGGGGCCGCCGGGACGCCCGGGCCGCCGACGGGCGGACCGCTTCCCCACCGGGTCGCCGCGCCGACGGGCGGCCCGGTGGACGGGGGAGCGTCGCGGGCCGGGAGATCCGGGGACGCGAGGACCCGGGGGACCCGGAGTCCGAGGGAGAGGGTGGGGAAGAGGATGACAACTGCCGGGCCGGAGGCCGTGATCGAGACGAGCGGGCTCACCAAGCGGTATCGCGGTGGGCAGCTCGCCGTCGACCGGCTCGATCTCACCGTGCCCGCGGGCAGTGTCTTCGGCTTCCTCGGCCCCAACGGCTCCGGCAAGACCACCACCATCCGGATGCTGATGGGGCTGATCGAACCCACGGCCGGACGGGCGACCGTACTCGGCGGACCGATGCCCGGCGCGGCCCGGACCGTACTGCCGCAGGTGGGCGCCCTGATCGAGGGCCCGGCGCTCTACGGCTTCCTCAGCGGACGGGACAATCTGCTGCGGTTCGACGCCGCGGACCCCACCGCCGACCCCCGGACCCGCCGGGACCGGGTCGGTACGGCCCTGGAGCGGGTCGGGCTGACCTCGGCGGCCGGGAAGCGGGCCAGGGCGTACTCCCTGGGTATGAAGCAGCGGCTGGGGCTGGCCGCCGCCCTGCTCCGCCCCCGTCGGCTGCTCGTCCTGGACGAGCCGACCAACGGCCTCGACCCCCAGGGCATGCGGGAGATCCGGGCCCTGGTGCGGGAGCTGGCCGCCGACGGGACGACGGTCTTCCTCTCCTCCCATCTGCTGGACGAGATCGAGCAAGTCTGTACCCACGCGGCGGTGATGGCCCGGGGCAGACTGCTGACACAGGGGCCCGTCGCGGAGCTGGCCGCCCGGGCCCGGGGGAGGCTGACCGTCATCACCCCGGACACGGACGAGGCGGCCCGGCTGCTCAAGGAGCGGGGGATCACCGAGGTCGCCGTCGAACCGGACGGCGGCCGGGTCACCGGCGATCCGCCGGGACCGGAGACGGAGCTGGCCGAGCTGACCGCCGCGCTGGTCACCGCCGGGGTCCGGGTCCGCGGCTTCGGGGTGGAGCGGGCGTCGCTGGAGGACGCGTTCATGGCGCTGACGGGGGAGGGGTTCGATGTCGCGGGCTGAGCCGGAGACGGGCGCCGCGGCGGAAGCCGCGGAAGCCGTGGAGCCCGCGGCGTCAGGTGCCGTGGCGGAGCCCGCCGTGGCCGTGGCGGCTTCGGAGTCCGTGGCCTCCGGCGCGCCGGGGCGGGACGCCGGACCGGGCGCCGTAGCGGCGGCGCTGTCGCTCTTCCGGTCCGAGTTGGTGGTGACCCTGCTCCGCTGGCGGACGATCGCCCTGCTCGGGGTGTTGGCGGCGGTGCCGCTGCTGATCGGTATCGCCGTACGGATCGAGACCGGGGACGGCGGCCGGGTCGGCGGCGGGGCCGAGGAGGGCCCCGCGTTCATCTCCCAGATCACCAACAACGGACTGTTCCTGGTCTTCGCCGCGCTCGCCGCCACGCTGCCGGTCTTCCTGCCGATGGCGGTCGGGGTCGTCGCGGGCGACGCGATCGCCGGGGAGTCGGCGGCCGGAACCCTGAGATATCTGCTGGTGGCCCCCGCCGGAAGGACCCGGCTGCTGCTGGTCAAATACGCGACGACGCTGGTGTTCTGTCTGCTGGCGACCCTGGTCGTGGCGGTCTCCGCCCTGGCAGTGGGGGCCGTGCTCTTCCCGCTCGGCGACATCACCACGATCTCGGGGACCCGGATCTCCTTCGGGGACGGACTGATACGGGCCGCCCTGGTCGCCCTGGTCGTCGCGCTCTCCCTGGCCGGGCTCGCCGCGCTCGGGCTCTTCGTATCCACCCTCACCGGCAGCGGGATCGCGGCGATGGCCACCACGGTCGGTCTGCTGATCACGGTCCAGATCCTCGGCACCATTCCGCAGCTGGACGCGATCCACCCCTATCTCTTCCCGCACCACTGGCTGTCGTTCTCGGATCTGCTGCGGGAGCCGGTCCAGTGGGACGGGATCCAGCAGAACCTGGGGCTCCAGGCGCTTTACGCGGCGGTGTTCGGGTCGGCCGCCTGGGCGCGGTTCACCACCAAGGACATCACCGCCTGACGGTCGCCGCCGCGCGCCTGCCGCCGAGTGCCTTGTGCCGGGGCGGCGGGCGTCGAGGCCGGGCGTGGGGTGTGCCGTACGGCTCCGGAGCCGTACCCGGACATGGCTGCATGCGTGTGCGGTGGAGGCACACGCATGCAGCCGGTGGGGGGTGGCGGTTCCGAAGCGGCTCTCGGCGTCACAGCCGGGACGGTGCGGATCGCGGATCGTACGGATGGCGCGGGGCGGTGGTGCGGGGTGGTGGTGCGGGTGGCGGCACCCGGGTCACGGAGGCCGCCACCCGGTCAGAAGGTGAGCTTCCAGCTGTTGATGTAGCCGGTGTCCTGCGGTCCGACGTCCTGGACGCGTAGCTTCCAGTCGCCGTTGGCGGGCTCGGTGGAGGCGTTGACGGTATAGGTCGCGATGACGTCGTCCGCCGAGTCGTTGCCGCTGGAGTTCTTCAGCCGGTAGGCCGTACCGTCCGGCGCCAGCAGATCGATCACCAGATCGCCGCGCCAGGTGTGCCGGATGTCGACCCCGACGGAGAGGGTCGGCGGGGCGTTCCCGGTCCGGCCGGAGACGGTGACGGTCGAGGTGACGGCGGCGCCGTTGTCCGGGATCGCCACATCGGCGGTGTTCTCATAGCTGTCGCCCGGCGGGACGCTCCCGGCGCCCAGGGTCCAGATGGCGTGGGCGACCGCGTCGCTGTTGCGGTCGAGGGCGGTGTCGTTGATGTTCGCCGTGGTGTCGCAGGAGGAGTGGTAGCAGCGGTCGAACGCCTGGCCCGCCGTACCGCCCCACTTCTGGGCCTGGGCGGCGGTCTTCGTCCGGCCCGCGCCGGTGAACAGCCCGCCGACCCGGATGCCCGCGTTCTTGAAGGAGGCGTGGTCGGAGCGGCCGTCGCCCTCGGTCTCGATCTCGGTGGGGACCCCGAGCCCGGCGAAGTAGTCCTTGAAGACCTTCTCCAGCTGGACGTCGTCGTCATAGACGAAGTAGCCGGGGTTCGGGGAGCCGATCATGTCGAAGTTGAGATAGCCGGAGAACTTCGAACGCTCGGCGGCCGGAAGGTTGTTGACGTAGTACCGGGAGCCGACCAGGCCCTGCTCCTCGGCGCCCCACCAGCCGAACCGCAGATGCTTCCCGGACTGGAACCCGGTCCTGGAGACCGCGAGGGCCGTCTCCAGGACGGCGGCGGAGCCCGAGCCGTTGTCGTTGATCCCGGCGCCGGAGGAGACGGAGTCCAGATGCGCACCCGCCATGAGCACCTGGTTCGGGTCGCCGCCGGGCCAGTCGGCGATCAGGTTGTAGCCGGTGGCGCCGCCGTAGCTGAAGCTCTGGACCGAGGTGGTGTATCCGGCGGCGTCCAGCTTCGCCTTCAGATAGTCGAGGGACGCGCGGTAGCCGGGGCGGCCGTGGGCCCGGTTGCCGCCGTTCGCCGAGGCGATCGACTGGAGCTGGGTCAGATGCGCCTTCACATTGGCGAGGGGTATGTCGGGCGGGGCGAGTGCCGCCGCCGGGGAGACGGCCGCCGTCGCGGCGGTCGATGGCGCGGCCGGCGCGGGTGCCGTCGCCGCGGGTGCGGCGGTCGCCACCAGCCCGGCCAGGGCTATCGCCGCTCCGGCGATGCCCCGTCTGGGGAGACGGGGGAGCTGACGGGAAACGGAGAGTCTCATAGGGGGGCTCCGGAATTCCGTACGGGGACAGGACGGAACGAACGGGCCGCCCCGGAATGGCGGGTTCCAGGGCGCTGGAGCAGTGGTGCGCGGTGCTCAGAGTCCGGGAGAGCGTGATGGACCGTCAAGGGCGGAAATCGGTCAGCTGTGTTCGCATACAGAACAGAAGTGCCGACGAAGGCGGTTCTGGAACGATCGCTTCCGTGTCATTTTCCGTCGGAAGCGGACAGCAGGGCGCCCGCCTCCCGGTCGCTGTGACCGGTGGCGGGCGTTGTGGCGGGTCCCGGCGGCCGGGTGGTCTGCCGGGCCGACAGCGGGACGGTCGGGCCGGCAGCGGGGCGGCGGATCGGCGGGGCGACGGATCGGCGGGGCGGCGGGGTGGCTGGGCGGTCGGGTGGGGGAGGGCCGTCGGCGGGCCGTCACTCCACGCAGAACTCATTGCCCTCGGGGTCGGCCATCGTCGTCCAGACGCCCATCGGCTGCCGCTGCTCGTAGAGCACGGTGGCGCCGAGTCCGCGCAGCCGCTCGACCTCCGCCGGGATCCGTTCCGCTCCCACATGCAGATCGAGGTGGAGCCGGTTCTTCGCGGTCTTGGCCTCCGGGACCCGCTGGAACAGCAGCCGACGGCCCAGGCCCAGGTCCTTGTACTCGTCGAACGGGTCGTCCGGATGGCGGACGGCGGCCAGATCGAGCCAGACGTCCCGGCCGTACCGCTCGGTCGTCGCCCCCTCCGGCAGATGGCCCGCCTCGCGCAGTCCGGCGATCAGTCTGCTGTGGTCCTCGACCCGGTAGCCGAGGGCGGCGGCCCAGAAGTCGGCCTGGGCCAAGGGGTCGGCGGCGTCGATGGTGAGCTTCCAGTGGAGTGGCGCAGTCATGTAACCGTTTATAGTGGTTACATGGTTGATGTTGCAAGAGGATTCCTCCTCAGTCCCCCGTCCGGCGGCTCCTTCCGCTTCGACGCCGGGACGCTCTGTCTGGAGCTGCTGCTCACCGGCGGCCCCGGCGAACTGGCCCGGTGGGAGTCGCTCTACGCCCCCGCCGACCTGGTGGAATGGGCCGGGCGGAGCAGGCTTCCGGACGGGCTCGCCCCCCGGGTCGTCCCGGCGGAGGTGACGGCCGCCCGGGCGCTGCGGGACGCGGTGTACCGGCTGGCGTCCGCGCGGATCCACGACCGGGAGCCGGACGCGGCGGACCTCGCGACCGTCGACGCCGCCGCCGCGCAGCCGCCGCCGGTACCCCGGTTCGGACCCGCCGGTACCCGGGCGTGGGCGCCCGGCGCGACCGGCGCCCAACTGCTGTCGGCGGTGGCGCGGGACGCCCTGGACCTCTTCACCGGCCCCTACGCCGACCGGATCCGGGAGTGCGGCGCGGACGACTGCCAACTGGTGTTCGTGGACGCGTCCCGCCCGGGCCGCCGCCGCTGGTGCTCGATGGAGCGCTGCGGCAACCGGCACAAGGTCCGGGCGCACCGGTCCCGCCGCCCCGAGGAGGCCGAGGGGGACGGCTGAGACATGTGCTGAATTGTGGGGGCGGCGACCCGGGGCGGCCGGGGCTGCGGGGGCGCCGCGGGTAACGGGGGGCAGCGGCGCCGTAGCCGTGTCTAGACGGTCAGTACCCGGATGCCGAGGTCCCCGAGGCGGGCGACCGTGTCCGCCGGTGCCGTCGAGTCGGTGACGATGATGTCGACCCGGTCCAGTCCGCAGATCCGGGCGAAGGCCCGTCTGCCCAGCTTCGAGGCGTCGGCGACCACGACGACCCGCTGGGCGCGCTCGGCGAACAGTCGGCTGATGCTCGCCTCCTCCTCCTGGTGGGTCATCAGGCCCAGTTCGGGGTCGAGACCGTCGACCCCCAGTACGGCGACGTCGAGGACGACCTCCTTCAGTACCCCGGCAGCCAGCGGGCCCACCAGTTCGTACGTCTGGGGGCGGGCCACTCCGCCGGTGGCCACGATCTTGATCTGGGGCCGTACGGCCAGCTCGCCCGCGATATTGAGGGCGTTGGTGACGACGGTGTACATCGGTGCCGTGGCCTCGGTACCGCCGTGCCGCCCACCGGCGGTCCGCAGGGCCAGGGCGCGCGCCACCTCGGTCGTGGTCGTCCCCCCGTTGAGGCCGACGACCTCGCCCTCGCCGATGAGTTCGACGGCCGCGGCGGCGATGCGCTGTTTCTCCGTGGCGCGCCGGGACGACTTGTACCGGAGGGGCAGTTCGTACGAGACCCCGTGCGCGACGGCCCCGCCCCGGGTCCGGACGAGCATCTGCTGCTCCGCCAGTTCGTCGAGGTCCCGGCGGACGGTGGCGGGCGAGACCCGCAGCTCCGCGGCCGTCTCGTCGACCTCCAGCCGGCCCTTGGCCGCCAGCAGCTCCAGCAGTCGGCTCCACCGCTGATGTTTGGACATGCTCCGGACTCCCTGGACGTCGATCCGCGCGCGCGGGTCGTGGGGTGCCCCGGTGTTCCTTCGCGGGGGCGCCCCGTTCGAAGAGCGTAGCCGGTGGGACGGAGGGCTCCCGAGCCGAGCCGGGCCCGGCCGGGTGGGGAGTGGGCGGGGGTGGGGCGAGATCCGGACAGGGGTGGAGGCCGGCGGTTCGCGAGCATATTTCCTGCAAGATTTTGCTTGAAGATGCTCGAACCGACTCGCTAGTGTGCAGATTAATGCATCCGGTGAGTCTGCGGGTGTACGGCCCGATCGACTGAAGGAGCCCTTCGGTATGTCCGCCTCAGCCTCGTCCCGTACCGCCGCCCCGTCCCGTACCGCCGTCGAGATCGCCTCACAGCCCGACAACTGGCTGCGGGCCCGGGATTCCCTGGAGTCGTACCGCGATGTCCTGCCCCGCCGGGGCGAGCGGGTCGCCGTCGTCGGCTGCGGCACCTCCTGGTTCATGGCCCGGGCGTACGCCTCCCTCCGCGAGCTGGGCGGACACGGCGAGACCGACGCCTGGGCGGCCTCGGAGTTCCCGTACGGCCGCCGCTACGACCGGATCCTCGCCATCACCCGGTCCGGTACGACGACCGAGGTCCTCGACCTGATCACCCGGGTGAAGGGTGCCGTACCGGTCGGAGCGATCACGGCCGTCGCCGGGACTCCCGTCCCCCGGGAGGCCGACGGCGCCGCCGTACTCGGCTTCGCCGACGAGGAGTCGGTGGTCCAGACCCGCTTCGCCACCACCGTGCTGGCGCTGCTGCGCGCCCAGCTGGAGGCGGAGGGCGCGCTTCCGGCAGGCGTGCGCCCGCTGGAACAGGCGATCTCGGACGCGCGGCAGGCGGTCGTCCGGGAGTTGGCCCCCGGGGTGCCCGCCGCCGGGCAGTTCACCTTCCTCGGCAGTGGATGGACCTGCGGCCTGGCGCTGGAGGCCGCCCTCAAACTGCGCGAGGCCGCCGGGGCGTGGACCGAGGCGTACCCCGCGATGGAGTACCGGCACGGGCCGATCAGCGTCACCGGCCCCGGCCGGGTCGTCTGGATCTTCGGCCCGACGCCCCCGGGGCTGGCCGACGACGTCGCCCGGGTCGGCGGGACGCTCGTCGCGAACTCGGACGGCGGGCTTTCCACCGGCCTCGACCCGCTGGCCGATCTCGTGCTGGCCCAGCGGCTGGCCGTGGCGCTGGCGGAGGCGCGGGGCTGCGACCCCGACCGCCCGCGCAATCTGACCCGTTCCGTGATCCTGACGAGCGGCCAGATGTGAGAAACCCCGGCGGGCGACCGCAGGATCGCCCTGGGCATGGGCACGACGTACGGGCAGCCGGGGCCGCCGAGTTCCTGCTCGACGCGGGCCGGGGGCCCGACGCTGCCCGGGACGCCCGGGACACCTGGTTCGTCCCCATCGGCACGTACATCACCGCAGGGCTCCGCACCGACGGGCCGTTGCCGGTCGCCCCGCGGGAGGCCCGTGGCGCTCCCGGCGGCGGCCGTACCCCGCCCCGTGGCCGGTGACTTCGACGCCGACCTCTCTACCGCCAGTTCCGTACCACCGTCTCCGTGGAGAGCATCGATGCCTCTTTCGACCACCGACGAGATCATGGCTCCCGCCTACCGGGACCTGTCCGGCGTCGGGGCGTTCAACGTGGTCCAGATCGAACACGCCCACGCCGTCGTCGCCGGAGCGGAGGCGGCCGGCCTCCCCGTCATCCTCCAGATCAGTGAGAACACCGTCCGCTACCACGGATCGCTCGCCCCGATCGGCCTCGCGTCACTCGCCGTCGCCCGGGCCGCGAGCGTCCCCGTGTCGGTCCATCTCGACCACGCGACCTCGCCCGAACTGATCCGGGAAGCCGTCGGCCTCGGGTTCCCGTCCGTCATGTTCGACGGGTCCGGGCTGCCCTACGAGCGGAATGTGGCCGCCACCCGCGAGATCACCGACTACTGCCATCGCGCGGACGTCTGGGTCGAGGCGGAGCTGGGCGAGATCGGCGGCAAGGACGGCGCGCACGCGCCCGGGGTCCGTACCGATCCGGAGGAGGCCGGGGCGTTCCTCGCCGAGACCGCCGTGGACGCCCTGGCCGTCGCCGTCGGCAGCTCCCACGCCATGCTCACCCGGGACGCCGTACTGGACTTCGACCTCATCGCCCGCCTCCGGAAAACCCTCCCCGTCCCCCTCGTCCTGCACGGCTCCTCCGGGGTCGGCGACGACGATCTCGCCACGGCGGTCTCGGCGGGGATGACCAAGGTGAACATCTCCACCCATCTGAACAAGACGTTCACCCGGGCCGTACGGGAGTGTCTCGGCGCCCGTCCCGACGTCGTCGACCCCCGGATCTACCTCGGTCCCGCGCGTACGGACTTCGCGGCGGAGGTGACCCGGCTCCTGCGGGTCCTCGCGCTCCGCTGACCCCGGCGCGGGCGCGTATCCCCGGAGCGGACCCGTCGGCGACGGCCGCGAGTCCGGGGCCGAGTCCGGCTCCGGCTCCGGGTCCCGGGCCGGGTCCGGGTCCGGGGTCGGGGCCGGGTCCGGGTCAGAGCTGGGGGGCCGCGGTCCGGTCGGCGGGCCGCGGCTCCCCTTGGGCGGTGTCGTCGCGGGCGTCGTACGAGGCCCGGGCCGCCGCGATCTCGTTCTGGTGCCGCTCGGTCCAGGTGACGAGCGAGCGGATGGTGGTGTGCAGGGTGCAGCCCAGCTCCGTGAGGGCGTACTCCACCCTGGGCGGTACGACCGGATGCACCGTACGGCTGACCAGTCCGTCCCGCTCCAGCTGGCGCAGGGTCACCGTCAGCATCCGCTGACTGATCCCGTCGATCTCCCGGCGCAGCTCGGTGAACCGGACGACCCTGCTGTCGAGCAGGGCGATGACCAGGAGCGACCACTTGTCCGCGATCCGGTCGAGGATCTGGCGGACCTCGCAGTCCTCGCGGGCGTCCCACTGGAACGGGTCCGGGTCGCCGTCGTCCTCGAACTCGGTCACTCCCAGGTAACCGGGTGACTTCAAAGTGCCTCCTTCCGCCGGACCCCATCCTGCCGGAGGATCGAGTCGGTTACCAGAGGGAACCGACCCTCAGGTGAGTAACCAGCTTCCCTTCCTCCGGCATGTCCGTCTCCCCGGCATGCCCCGATGGCGTACGCCCGGAGTCTGCCGATGTCCGCATCCCCGCCCCTGTCCGAGCCCCCGTCCCCGTCGCCCCCCGCCGAGACCGCCGAGTCCGCCGAGACCGCCGAGTCCGCCGAGTCCGCCGGATCCGCCGGATCCGCCGGATCCGCCGAGGCCGCCGAGCGGTCCCCGGCCATGTCCGGGCGGGCCCGGGCGATGCTCGCCGTTCTGTGCGGCACGGTCTTCCTGGAGGGCATCGACGTCGCGATGCTCGCCGTCGCCGTCCCCGCCATCCGGGCCGATCTGGGCCTCTCCACCGGTACCGCCGCCTGGGTCGTCAGCGGTTACGTCCTCGGCTACGCGGGCTTCACCCTGCTCGGCGGCCGGGCGGCCGATCTGCTGGGCCGCCGCCGGATGTTCCTGCTCTGGCTGGTCGTCTTCATCGCCTTCTCGGGTCTCGGCGGTTTCGCCACGGAGGGCTGGATGCTGGTGCTCTCCCGGTTCGTCACCGGGGTGGCCGCCGCCTTCATGACCCCCGCGTCGCTCTCCCTGATCACCACCTCCTACCAGGCGGGCCGACAGCGGAACAAAGCCCTGATGATCTACGCCGGAACGTCGGCGGGCGGCTTCTCCCTCGGTCTGGTCATCGGTGGTCTCCTCACCGAGATCGGCTGGCGCTGGGTCTTCTTCGCCCCCGTCGTCCTCGCCGTACTGATCCTCATGGGGGCGCTCCGGCTGCTGCCCGCCGACCGGATCCCGCCCCGTACCGGCGGCTTCGACCTGCCCGGCGCCGTCACGGCCGCCGGAGCGATGCTGCTCCTGGTCTACGGCATCATCCGGCTCGAACACGGTCTCGCCGGGTGGGGGTTCACCCTCGCCGTGATCGCCGCCGGGTCGCTGCTGATCCTGATGTTCGTCCGGATCGAGCGCCGGACCGCCGTTCCCCTGGTCCGGCTGGGCATTCTGCGGAACGCGGCCATGGTCCGGGCCGACACCGGGATGATGCTCCTCTTCGGCGCGTTCTTCGGCTTCCAGTTCATGGTCACGCTCTACCTCCAGGAGGAGCGGGGCTGGACGTCCCTCCAGACATCGCTCGCCCTGCTGGTCGCCGGGATCGACGTGATCCTCGCGCCGACCGTCACCCCGATCCTGGTGAACCGTTTCGGCACCGCCCGGGTGATCTTCTCGAGCTTTGTCGTCGCGGTCGTCTCGTACGCCCTGTTCCTGCCGGTCGGCGACGACTGGTCGTATCTCGCCATGCTGCCGGCGCTCACCCTCGCCGGGGTCGCGTTCGGGCTGGGGATCGGGCCGATGACCATCGCCGCCACCGACGGGGTCCCGGCCGAGGAACAGGGGCTCGCGGGCGGACTGCTCCAGACCGCGATGCAGTTCGGCGGTGCGGTCGGCATCTCGGCGGTGACGGCGGTCTACGGGCTCATGGGCGGCGGCGGGCGGATGGAGGCGTTCCGCGCGGGGCTCGTGGTGCCGCTGGTGATGGTGATCGCCGGAACCGTGGTGGCGGCCGTGGGCCTGCGCGCCGACCGGTCGACCGGGCCGACCGCGCCCGGCGGGGACAGCGGTCCGGCCGGTGATCCGTACCAAGGTGCGGGCGCGCTCGGCGGTACGGGCCGGGTCGCGACGGCCGGGGAGCCCCCGGAGGGCGGGATTCCGTCCGGGCCGGTACGGGTCGGGAGCTGACCGCCCCCGGGCCGGGCCATCCGGCGGCGGCCGGGCCCGGGCGGCGGGGCGGCGAACCGGGCGGCCGCGGAGGCGGCTCCAAGGGGGGGCCGTACCGGGTAGGAATCGGCTGGCAGCCGGGCCGGAGCTGCGACGAATGTCACGTATGCCCCTACTTGTTGGGCGCGTACGGTGGGACGATGGACCAGCCCCCACCCCCTTCGCCCGGCCCGGGACCGGCCGCCGACTGTCCGCTGGTGGGTGTCGTCGCGACGTATCTGCCCCGGCTCTCGGAGTTCACCTTCGATCCCGGGCTCGTCGCCGCCGTCGACCAGCACGCGGCCGATGTCCGCGACGCGCTGGTGCCCCGGCAGCGGTGCGGGGCACGGGGCGCGGGCGGAGGTGGGGACGCGCGGGAGATCTGGACCGACTCCGGTGACGTACGGCGGGAGGATCTCGCCGACTACGCCCTCGGTTTCACGGACTGGCTCACGGAGACCGAGTGGACCGAGCCGGTCGGCTACGACTTCGCGACGCTGCGGCTGACCGCGATCTGCTGGCTGGTACGCGAACACGATCTGCTCGGCCGCTGACCCGTCCGTCCGGCAGCCTCCGAAGCCGCCTGTCGGAGCCGCTGGAGCCGCCGGGGACGTACGGTCCGGTCCGTACGCCCCGCCGACGGCGCGACGGTCCGGACTACATCGGGTCGTACGGACCGTCGTCGCCACGTCGTCCCTGGTCGCCCCGGGCGTCCGGGCGGCCGGTGGTCCCGGGCGTCGTCCTCGTCCCGGGTGCGGGCTGACCGGCCGCCGCGTCCGAACGGCCCCGCTGGTACGCGCCGAGACTGTCCCGCGCGCCCGCCGTCTCCGACTCGGCCCGCGTCAGCCAGTTCTCCCAGCGCGAGCGCATCGGCCCGATGAGTCCGCCGCCGACCCCCACGATCAGGATGCCCGCGACCGTGCCGAGCGTCGCCAGCAGCAGGGGACCGGTGATCGCGGTCGCGATCCCGGCCTGGCCGAGGGCGGCGATCGCGCCGAGCGCCACGATGAACGCCCAGGCGATCGTGGCGAGGACCTTGCCGTACGAGGTACCGCTGAGCGCGTCGTTGATGATCTCGCGCACCGCGCGGGCGATGGCCATCGCGACCACGACGATCACCAGCGCCACCACGGCCCTGGGCAGCCAGGCGACCACGGCCTGGATCATCACACTGATCGGGTTGGGGCCGAAGACCCCGAAGGCCAGCTGGAGCACGATCAGCAGCAGCCCGAAATAGATGACCTTGGTCAGAATGCCGGTGGCGTCGTACGAGGAGTTCCGCAGGGCGTGCGCGGCGCCGCTGCGCTCCGCGAGCTTCTCGGAGCCGACCCTGCGCAGCAGCCGGTCCACCACCCGGGCTATCAGCTTGGCGATGAACCAGCCTATGAGCAGGATGGCGAGGAAGCCGATGAACTTGGGTATGAAGGCGGCCACCGCGTTCCACGCCTGGGAGAAGCCCGCGCCGAAGTCGACGTCGAGGGCCAGGGGCAGGGGCTGGGACATGTGGGCACTCCGTCCGCTGACGGCCCCGGCGTACCCGGGACCCGTACTCCGGTCGTAACACCGGCGTGGGACGGCGGCCCGGGGTGGAGCGGACGGGTGGGCCGGTCGGGTGGCGGATTGGGCCACTGCGGTGGGGCCGGGAGTACGGCCCCGGACGCGCCGACTCCCCGGACCCGCAGTCCGCCGACTCGCCGTCCGCCGGACTTCAGGAGGCCGGTTCGGTCCGGACCGTCGGCTCGGGCGGCGGCGCGGGCGCCTCGGGCGGTACCGGAATCCCGGGCGGTGCCGCGACGGCCGGTGCCGGGACGGCCGGGTCGCCCGCCGTCCGCAGCTCCTCGGCCCGCTCCCTCGAACGCCGGGCCGTCCGCAGCGCGTCCCAGGTCAATACGGAGAGCGCCAGCCACACCAGCCCGAACCCGGCCCAGCGCTCGGCGGGCATCGCCTCGTGGAAGTAGAGGACACCCAGCAGGAACTGGGAGACCGGCGCCAGATACTGGAGCAGCCCCAGCGTCGACAGCGGTACCCGGATCGCCGCCGCGCCGAAACAGACCAGCGGTACGGCGGTCACCAGGCCGGTCGCCGCGAGCAGCAGCATGTGCCCCGTGCCCTCGGCACCGAACGACAGCCCGCCCCGGGCCGCCAGCCAGACCAGATAGCCCAGCGCCGGGAGGAAGAGGATCGCGGTCTCGGCAGCCAGCGACTCCAGCCCGCCGATATTCGTCTTCTTCTTCGCCAGACCGTAGGTGGCGAAGGAGAAGGCGAGGACGAGGGAGATCCACGGCGGCTGGCCGTAGCCGACCGCCAGGACCAGGACCGCCGAGAAGCCGATCCCGACCGCCGCCCACTGCGCGGGCCGCAGCCGCTCCTTCAGCAGCAGAACGCCCATGGCTATGGTGACCAGCGGGTTGATGAAGTAGCCGAGGGACGCCTCCACCACCCGGCCGTTGTTCACGGACCAGATGTAGAGGCCCCAGTTGACGGAGATGACCACGGCCGCCACCGTGATCAGCCCCAGCTTGCGGGGATCGCCGAGGAGTTCCCGGATCCAGCGCCACCGCTTCAGCGCCAGCAGCGCGAGCGCGACCACCACCAGGGACCAGGTCATCCGGTGGGCCAGGATCTCGGTGGCCCCGGCCGGCTTCAGCAGCGGCCAGAAGAGGGGGACGAGCCCCCACATCCCGTAGGCGCCGATCCCGTACAGCAGACCCGCGCGCTGCTCTCCGTCCGATGACACTGATCCCCCCGACACCAATTCCCCCGGTCCCTCGTCGCACCGCGCGTGCCGTACCCGTACCGCGACGACGGTACGCCCCCGGAGACCGGGCTGTCATGCCCGTACCGAAATACGGTCATGACGGGACGGACGGGATGGGCGAGGGGATGTACGAGCGGGACGGCCGGGGCGGGGGCGCGGAGGTCGCGGGGCGGGGGCGCGGCCGGATCGACCGTGTACGACGAAGCCGCCTCCACCGCGCGGAACGCGTGGTGGAGGCGGCTTCGACCAGCTCGGGCGGTGGCCGCCGGGTCGCCCCGGCGGCTGTCACCCGATGATCAGCCCACGACCGTCCAGGTGTCATTGCCCTGGAGCAGCGACGACAGATCGCCCTTGCCGTACTGCTCGACGGCCCGGTCCAGCTGGTCCGCCATCAGCGTGTCGTACACCGGGCGGCGGACGGAGCGCAGCACACCGATCGGGGTGTGGTGCAGGGTGTCCGCGTCGGCCAGCCGGGAGAGCGCGAAGGCCGTGGTCGGCGAGGTGCTGTGGGCGTCGTGGACCAGCACCTGGGACTCGTTCTCCGGGGTGACCTCGACGACTTCGAGATCGCCCGTCGCCGGGTTCCGGACGACTCCCTTGGCGCCTTCGGCGCCGAAGCGGATCGGCTGACCGTGCTCCAGCCGGATCACCGCCTCCTCCGCCTGCTGCTTGTCCTTGAGGACCTCGAAGGCGCCGTCGTTGAAGATATTGCAGTTCTGGTAGATCTCCACCAGGGCGGTGCCCTCGTGGTCCGCGGCGGCGCGCAGGACCGAGGTGAGGTGCTTGCGGTCGGAGTCGACCGTACGCGCCACGAAGGTGGCCTCCGCGCCCAGCGCCAGCGACACCGGGTTGAACGGGGCGTCCAGCGAGCCCATCGGGGTCGACTTGGTGATCTTGCCGACCTCGGAGGTGGGGCTGTACTGGCCCTTGGTCAGACCGTAGATCCGGTTGTTGAAGAGCAGGATCTTCAGATTGACGTTCCGCCGCAGGGCGTGGATCAGATGGTTGCCGCCGATGGAGAGCGCGTCTCCGTCGCCGGTGACCACCCAGACGCTGAGGTCGCGGCGGGAGGTGGAGAGCCCGGTCGCGATCGACGGCGCCCGGCCGTGGATCGAGTGCATCCCGTAGGTGTTCATGTAGTACGGGAAGCGGGAGGAGCAGCCGATGCCGGAGACGAAGACGATGTTCTCCTTGGCGAGGCCGAGTTCGGGCATGAAGCCCTGGACGGCCGCCAGGATGGCGTAGTCACCGCAGCCCGGGCACCAGCGGACCTCCTGGTCGGACTTGAAGTCCTTCATGGACTGCTTGGCCTCGGCCTTGGGGACCAGGGAGAGCAGACCGGACCCGGGGCCCGTGGTCGCGGGATGCGCGGCGGTCTCAGTCATCGATGGCCTCCTTGAGAGCCGTGGCGAGCTGCTCGGCCTTGAACGGCATGCCGTTGACCTGGTTGTAGCTGATCGCGTCGACCAGGTACTTCGCCCGGATCAGGGTGGCGAGCTGGCCGAGGTTCATCTCCGGCACGACGACCTTGCGGTAGTGGCCGAGCACCTCACCGAGGTTCTTCGGGAAGGGGTTGAGATGGCGCAGATGGGCCTGGGCGATCGGGGCGCCCGCGGCCCGCAGCCGGCGGACGGCCGCGGTGATCGGGCCGTAGGTGGAGCCCCAGCCGAGGACCAGGGTCGTCGCGCCGTCCGGGTCGTCGACCTCCAGGTCGGGCACGACGATCCCGTCCACCTTGGCCTGGCGGGTGCGGACCATGAAGTCGTGGTTGGCCGGGTCGTAGGAGATATTGCCCGTACCGTCCTGCTTCTCGATACCGCCGATGCGGTGTTCGAGACCGGGGGTGCCCGGTACGGCCCAGGGGCGGGCCAGCGTCTCCGGGTCCCGCTTGTAGGGCCAGAAGACCTCGGTACCGTCGGCCAGTTCGTGGTTGGGGCCGGTGGCGAAGCGGACCCGGAGATCGGGCAGCTCGTCCGGCTCCGGGACCCGCCACGGCTCGGAGCCGTTGGCCAGATAGCCGTCGGAGAGCAGGAAGACCGGGGTGCGGTAGGCCAGGGCGATCCGGGCGGCGTCGACGGCGGCGTCGAAGCAGTCCGCGGGGGTGCGCGGGGCGACCACGGGCACCGGCGCCTCGCCGTTGCGGCCGTACATCGCCTGCAGCAGATCCGCCTGCTCGGTCTTGGTCGGCAGACCGGTGGAGGGGCCGCCGCGCTGGATGTCCACGATCACCAGCGGCAGCTCCAGGGAGACCGCGAGCCCGATCGTCTCGGACTTGAGGGCGACACCGGGGCCGGAGGTGGTGGTGACCGCGAGGGACCCGCCGAAGGCGGCGCCGAGCGCCGCGCCGATTCCGGCGATCTCGTCCTCCGCCTGGAACGTCCGCACACCGAAGTTCTTGTGCTTGGACAGCTCGTGCAGGATGTCGGAGGCCGGGGTGATCGGATACGAGCCCAGGTAGAGCGGCAGATCCGCCTGGCGGCCCGCGGCGACCAGGCCGAGCGACAGCGCCAGATTGCCGGAGATATTGCGGTACGTCCCGGTGGGGAACGCCTTGGTGGCGGGCGCCACCTCGTACGAGACGGCGAAGTCCTCGGTCGTCTCGCCGAAGTTCCAGCCCGCGCGGAAGGCGGCGATATTCGCCTCGGCGATGGTCGGCTTCTTGGCGAACTTGGTCCGCAGGAAGGCTTCCGTGCCCTCGGTGGGCCGGTGGTACATCCAGCTCAACAGGCCGAGGGCGAACATGTTCTTGGAACGCTCGGCCTCCTTGCGGGAGAGCCCGAAGTCCTTCAGCGCCTCGATCGTGAGCGTCGTCAGCGGCACCGGGTGGACGTGATAGGCGTCGAGGGAGCCGTCGTCCAGCGGTGAGACGTCATAGCCGACCTTGGCCATGGCCCGCTTGGCGAACTCGTCCGTATTGACGATGATCTCGCCGCCGCGCGGCACGTCACCGATATTCGCCTTCAGGGCGGCCGGGTTCATCGCGACGAGCACATTGGGCGCGTCACCGGGCGTCAGGATGTCGTGGTCCGCGAAGTGCAGCTGGAAGCTGGAGACCCCGGGCAGGGTCCCGGCGGGGGCGCGGATCTCGGCGGGGAAGTTGGGCAGCGTCGAGAGGTCGTTACCGAAGGACGCGGTCTCGGAGGTGAAGCGGTCGCCGGTGAGCTGCATACCGTCGCCGGAGTCGCCCGCGAACCGGATGATCACCCGGTCCAGCTTGCGAACCTCCTTCACGGGCGGTTCTCCGGCCGGGGACGGCTCGTCGCCGTCCGCGCCGGGAACGCGCTGTCCACCGACAACCGCCTCGGTGGCGTCGCCGGTCCCACTGACCCCGTCAGCCTCGTCGGCATGCTCGGCTGGGCTACTGACCTGGCTGGTCACTGAACTGGACCTCCCTTGAGGCGGCTGCTGGGGCCGGCCGTCCCACTGGCCGTTCCACGTGCAACCCTACGTCGGTAAGGGTCACCTTCCCCGTACCGCTCATATGCTGGACTGGGAAATGAGACAAGAATTTGTTGTGGTATGTCATATTTCACCCCACCTCGGGGCTCTGTCCGGGCGGACACTCCCCGCTCGTCCCTGCTCGTCCTTTGGTAGTAGGACCCGCCACCCGGCCCGGGCGCTGACGAAGAATCAGGCCACTACGAGTTGAGATACGTCAGCACGGCCAGCACCCTGCGGTGATCCCCGTCACTGGGCGACAGGCCGAGCTTCTGGAAGATGTTGCTCACATGCTTCTCGACCGCCCCGTCGCTCACCACCAGCTGCTTGGCGATCGCCGAGTTCGTCCGGCCCTCCGCCATCAGACCGAGGACCTCCCGCTCCCGGGGCGTCAGCTTCGCCAGCACGTCCTGCTTACGGCTCCGGCCCAGCAGCTGGGCCACCACCTCGGGGTCCAGCGCCGTACCGCCCGTGGCCACCCGGACCACCGCGTCCACGAACTCGCGGACCTCGGCGACCCGGTCCTTCAGCAGATAGCCCACACCGCGGCTGCTGCCCGCCAGCAGCTCCGTCGCGTACCGCTCCTCCACGTACTGCGAGAGGACCAGGACCCCTATCCCCGGATGATCCCGGCGCAGCCGCACCGCCGCCCGGACTCCCTCGTCCGTATGCGTCGGCGGCATCCGGACATCCGCCACCACCACATCCGGCAGCGCGCCCGCCGCCGCCAGCTCGCCCACCTTCTTCACCAGGGCGTCACCGTCACCGACGCCCGCGACCACCTCGTGCCCGCGGTCCGTCAGCAGCCTCGTCAGGCCCTCCCGCAGCAGCACCGAATCCTCGGCGATGACCACCCGCACCCTGCCGTCTACCACCACTGCCCCGTTCCCCCATGTCGATCCGTACCGGCCCGCCGCTTCACACGACTTCTTCCGCTCCCCAGCATCCCAGTATTCGGATCGGGCGTGGGGAGCCTGTGGACAACGCACCGCGATAGGGGGGAAACGGCCACCGGAAGCCCGCCGGAATAGGGGTACGAGGAGCCCGCGAACGCCAAGACGAAGCCGGTCGGGCACCCGGTGATCAGGCACCCTGCGGCCCGCTGGTGGCCCGCTGGTGGCTCGGTGGTGGCTCGATGGTGACCGGTGACCGGTGACCAGATGGCCTGGTGGCCGGCAGCCGGTGGCCCGTGCCCGGGGGCCGGTGACCCGTACCGCACATACGGCCGCGGGCGCCGGGGGAACAGCCCGTCCCCGGCGCCCGCCGCCGTACCCCCGCCTCAGCCGCGCCAGGGCAGCTCCGCGGTCACCGTCGTCGGACCGCCCACCGGCGAGTCCACCGCCAGAATCCCGTCCACCGAGTCCAGCCGCTCCGCCAGCCCCGCCAGACCACTGCCCGCGGTCACATCCGCCCCGCCCCGCCCGTCGTCCAACACCTGGATCATCAGCCGGTTCTCCGACCGCCACACCTCGACACTCGCCTTACGGGCCCCCGAATGCTTGCTGACGTTCTGCAGCAACTCCGACACCGTGAAGTAGGCGATCCCCTCGATCGCCGGAGCGGGCCGCGCCACCAGATCCACATCCACCGACACCGGAACCGTGCACCGCGACGCCACCGACGAGAGCGCCGCGTCCAGACCACGGTCCGTCAACACCGCCGGATGGATCCCCCGAGCCAGATCCCGCAGCTCCTGAAGCGCCAGCTTCACCTCGCCGTGCGCCTCGTCCACCATCGACGCCGCCGCGTCCGGGTCCTCCAGCAGCTTCTCCTTCGCCAGCCCCAGATCCATCGCCAGCGCCACCAGCCGGGCCTGCGCACCGTCATGGAGATCCCGCTCGATCCGGCGCAGATCAGCCGCCGCCGTATCCACCACGACCCCCCGGTCCGACTCCAGCTCCACCACCCGCTCCGCCAGCCGCGACGGCCCCAGCAGCCCGCCCACCATCACCCGGTCCACATAGGCGAAGCCCCTGATCAACTGAGCCGTCACCAGTACCAGCGCCAGCCCGCCCGCCGACGTCAGAGCGACCTCGAACGGAGTGTCCAGAAAGACCGCCGTACCCTCCCCGTCGCCGTACAGCTGAATCCCCGGCTGATCGCCGTACTCCGGCAACGTCCACATCCACAGCGGATACGCCAGCATCGACCAGCCCACCGACCACAACGTCAGCGCCGCCGTGAAAGCCGTCACAGCCCACGGGAAATGCAGCAGCGCATACAGCAGATGCCGCCACGACGTGCCGCTCTTCAGCACCGCCCCGATCCACGCCATCATCCCGCCCGACCGAGGCCGCAACGGCTCCGGAGCATCCACATGGTGGCCCAGCAACAGCCGCGCCCGAGTCCGCTCCAACGCCCCGAACCCCCGGCCCGCCGCCAGGCTCGCCGCCAGGATCGGCACACCCACAAAAGTGATCAGCAACCCGGCACTCAGCGAGAGCGCCGTCACCGCGAAAGTGAAGAAAACAATGCTGATCGGCAAGCTCAGCATCAAATACCAGAACTCGCGCCACGTACGCCCCTCGAACGGCGCGCGCAGAGCCCCCGGCACAATCCGCCGCCGGTCCGCGCGCTCGTCGTAACGCCCGGGTCGGTGGTCCGTGGCCATGGGCACTGTCCGTTCTACGAGTCGGGTTCCAGTCATGAGACCAGCATGCGGGGAAGCGGGCAGAGGCGGCCATGGTGTTCATGGGCCTGTTCGAAGGGGGGTTAACCCCACCCTCTTTATTTGTGGCTCGGTTCGCCTCCGGGGCGCTTCAGCGGTTTCCATCGGTCGATCGTGCTCGATCGCTCATACCTCGCGATCTCCGCGCGTTCTCCCTGCTGAAATCCGCGCGCCCCTTCGGCTCACTCGCCTCTCCGGCGCGACGGCAAAGCGAGGCGCCCCGGGGCACGGGGCTTGAGAAGTGGGGGTCGTATGGGGCGCGTCCCTACGGCCCCCGCCCTCCGGCGCGACGGCAAGACGAGGCGCCCCGGGGCACGCGGCTTGAGAGGTGTTGCGGGGTTGTCCCGGCCAGGCCCTTACGGCTCACCTTCTACGCCCCGCCCCCGCGACGGGCACCGCACGTCCCCCGGCTCCCGCCTACTTGCGGCCCGGCCTGACCTGCGGCGTATGCCGGTCGCGCCAGGGGATCTCCACCGTGACCATCGTCGGCCCGCCCACCGGCGAATCCAGGACGAACAGCCCGTCCACCGCGCCCAGCCGCTCCGCCAGACCCGCCATCCCCGTCCCGCCTTCCAGCCGGGCACCGCCCTGCCCGTCATCCGTGACCTGGATCATCAGCCGACTCTCCACCCGCCACACGTCCACCGCCGCCGACCGGGCCCGGGAGTGCTTGCTGACGTTCTGCAGCAGCTCCGACACCGTGAAGTAGGCGATCCCCTCGATCGCCTCCGCCGGGCGCTCCGCCAACTCCACCGAAACCGACACCGGGACCGTGCAGCGGGACGCCACCGACGAGAGCGCCGCGTCCAGGCCGCGGTCCGTCAGCACCGCAGGATGGATCCCGCGCGCCAGATCCCGCAGCTCCTGAAGCGCCAGCTTCACCTCGCCGTGCGCCTCGTCGACCATCGCGGCCGCCGCGTCCGGGTCCTCCAACAGCTTCTCCTTCGCCAGCCCGAGCCCCATGGCGAGCGCCACCAGCCGGGCCTGGGCGCCGTCATGGAGATCGCGTTCGATCCGGCGCAGATCCGCCGCGGCCGTGTCCACCACGACCCCCCGGTCCGACTCCAGCTCGGCGATCCGCCGCTCCAGCTCGTCCGACGGCGACAGCAGCCCGCGCACCATCACCCGGTCCGCGTTGGACAGCCCCCGGACCAGAAAGCCCAGTACGGGCCAGACCGCGGCCACCCCGGCGACCGTCACCGCGAACGACGCCACACCCCACGGCAGCCGGACCGCGCAGTACAGCACCGCCCGCCAGGCCACCGGATCCCGCAGCGTCGTCCGGATCCAGGTGACGAGCCCCCGCCCCCGGGTCGCGCCCCGCAGCGGGCTCGGCTCGTCGATCCGTACCCCCAGCAGACGACGGGCCCGCGCCCGTTCCGACCGGCCGATCCCGCGCGCGCCCTGCAACCCGAGCGCCAGCAGCGGCAGCCCGATCACCGTCACCGAAAGCGCCGCGCCGACGGCGATCATGAACGCCACGTAAACAAAATGGAGGATCGCCAGCGGCATATTCAGCAGCAGATGCGCGACCTCCTGCCACGTACGGGCCCCGAAGGCGAACCCCGGCGACGGCAGCGGGGCGCCGTCCCCGCCCGGACCCGGTCGGGCGGCGGGCGGACCGGCCGCGCCGGGACGGAACGTGGCACCGCCGGAGCGAATCCCCTCGGGGCCCTGGGCGGTATCGGATGCGAGATGGCCGGCAGTCATACCCGCCAGCCTGCCCGGCCGGGCCGGGCCACGCCATGGGGGTACGGGGCCGGGCACCGGTGGGGATAACCCCACCTCTGCCCGACGCGACTGCTTACGCTCCATTTAGCAGGGCCTAGACTCCCGTGCGTACAGAACTCGGATCCGGCTCGGATCCCGAGAGTTCCCCCATCGGACGAGGTCAGGGAGCGAGGGGCTGACGTGCCGGAACCCACCGTGGCCGGGCTCGCGGCGGAACGCGCCGACGACTATTTCGCCAGCTATTCGGTCGTCGGACTGCTCGCGCTGATCGGTGTGATCTTCGTGGCCGTCGCCTTCGGCGCCGGACGGCTGCTGCGGCCCGTCGTGCCGACCCCGGAGAAGCTGCTCACCTACGAATGCGGGGTCGACCCCGTCGGCGAGGGCTGGGCGCACACCCAGGTCCGCTACTACGTCTATGCGTTTCTGTACGTGATCTTCGCGGTCGACTCGATCTTCCTCTTCCCCTGGGCCACGGTCTTCGCCGCTCCCGGGTACGGGGCGACGACCCTCGTGGAGATGTTCATCTTCCTCGGCTTCCTGGCCGTGGGCCTGCTGTACGCGTGGAAGAAGGGCGTCCTGACATGGACGTGACCCCGTCCCCCTCCGGAACGTCGGACTCCGGAACGTCGGACTCCGGTCCGCCGGACCCCGGAACGCCGGAATTCGGAACACCTGGCTCCGGTACGCCGGTGCTCCTCCCGGAACCCAAACGGCTCGGAGTCCTCTCCCGGCTCGCGCCGGAGCCGATGAAGGTCGTACTCAACTGGGGCCGCCGCTACAGCCTCTGGGTCTTCAACTTCGGGCTCGCCTGCTGCGCGATCGAGTTCATCGCCGCGTCCATGTCCCGGCACGACTTCATCCGGCTCGGCGTGATCCCCTTCGCCCCCGGCCCCCGCCAGGCCGATCTGATGATCGTCTCGGGGACCGTCACGGACAAGATGGCCCCGGCCGTGAAGCGGCTCTACGAGCAGATGCCCGAGCCCAAGTACGTGATCTCCTTCGGTGCCTGCTCCAACTGCGGCGGCCCGTACTGGGACTCGTACTCGGTCACCAAGGGCGTCGACCAGATCATCCCCGTCGACGTCTACGTACCCGGCTGCCCGCCCCGCCCCGAGGCGCTGCTCCAGGGCATCCTCAAGCTCCAGGAGAAGATCGCCCGCGAGTCGCTGGCCGAGCGCTACGGCTCCGGAACCGGTCCCGGCCGCCCCACGACGGCCCAGCTGACCAGCGGACTGGTCACCCCGCCCGCCGCGCCCGCCGGATCCGGTACGGGCCCGGGAGAGGACGCCTCGTGACCGCCGCGTACGACCGGCTGCCCGACGCCGTCACCGAACTCTTCGGCCCCGACGCCACCGCCGAGTCCGCGTACGACCTGCTCACGGTCGACGTCCCCGCCGACCGCTGGCTCGCCGCCCTCGAAACCGCCCGCGACACCCTGGGCTGCACCTACTTCGACTGGCTGAGCGCCGTCGACGAACCCGGTACCGGCTTCCGGGTCTGCGCCCATGTGGCGGCCGTCCCGGACGGGCCCGGCGGCCGGGTCCTGCGGCTACTGCTGCGGACGACCGTCCCCCACGAGGCGCCCGCCCTGCCGACGGCCGTCGGCGTGTACGCGGGCGCCGAATGGCACGAACGCGAGACGTACGAGATGTTCGGCGTCTCCTTCACCGACCATCCGCACCTCGCCCCGCTGCTGCTGCCCGAAGGGTTCGAGGGGTATCCGCTGCGGAAGGACTTCGTCCTCGCGGCCCGGGTCGCCAAGGCATGGCCCGGCGCGAAGGAGCCGGGGGAGTCCGGGGCCGGACACGGCGGACCCAAGCGGCGCCAGATGCTGCCTCCGGGCGTACCCGACCCCAACGAGTGGGGCCCCCTCAAGGGCCAGCTGCCCCCCGCGCCCGCCCGCCCGGCCCGTACGCCCCGCGCGGCGGCGGCCGGAGCCGGTGCCGCGGCCGGGGAACGGCCCGCCCGGCGTACCCGGACCGCCGGCGAGGGCTCCGCGAGCCAGGCCGCCGCGCCCGGCGCCGCTTCCGCCCCCGAGGCCCCGGCCCGCCCGCCGCGCCGTACCCGCAGCTCGGCCGACGGCTCGGCGAGCCAGGCCCCGGCGACGGGCCCCGGCGAGGGCGCCGGACCGTCCGTGCCGCGCCGTAGCCGCAGCGCCGCCGACGGTTCGGCGAGCCAGTCGTCCGGGGCCGGTACGGGTACGGGCGCGTCGCGCCGTAACCGCTCGGCCGCCGACGGGTCCGCGAGTCAGTCCGGGCCGGAACCCGACGCCACCGCCGGAACCGGCGGAACCGCCGAAGGATCCCCTAAGGGGCAGGGCCCCGGCTCCCAGCGGCCGGGCGGCCCCCCGGCATCGCCTGCCCGCAGCCCGGACGCGCCGTGGCACCACGCGCGCCCCGCCTTCGACCCGGCGGACCCCGCCTCCACGCCCGCGCCGGAACCCGATTCCGGGCGCGGCTCCGACTCCGCGTCCGGTACGGCTGCCGAGCCGGAGCCGGAGCCGGAGCCGGAGCCGGAGCCGGAGCCCGAGCCGGAGCCCGCGTCCGAGGCCGGAGGCGACGGCGATCGGGCCGCCGAAGGACCGGCCGAGTCCGGGAAACCCGCCACGCCCTCCGCACCCCCCGCGTCCCCCAACCCCGACCAGCGCCGTTCCCCGTCCGACCAGGGCGACGGAACGGCCGAGAACACCGGAGGCGAGCCCGCGTGAACGACGCTCTGGACGTCGCCGTCCGGCTCCTGATCGTCTTCGCCGTGTTCCTGGCCTTCCCCTTGATCATCGGGCAGACCGAGCACAAGGTCATGGCGCATATGCAGGGCCGGCTCGGACCCATGTACGCCGGTGGCTTCCACGGCTGGGCCCAGCTCGTCGCGGACGGGGTGAAGTTCGCGCAGAAGGAGGACATCGTCCCGGCGGGCGCCGACCGCAGGGTCTTCCAGCTCGCGCCCGCCGTCGCCCTGCTGCCGTACCTCCTCGTACTGCTCGCCATCCCGATCGGCCCCGGCGAGGGCGCCGTCGGACAGGTCGTCGACGCGGGCATCTTCTTCGTCCTCGCCGTGATGGGCGTCGGGGTGCTCGGCTCGCTGATGGCGGGCTGGGCCTCTGCCAACAAGTTCTCCCTCCTCGGCGGCCTGCGCACGGCCGCCCAGCTGCTGGCGTACGAGCTGCCGATGCTGCTCGCCGCCGCGTCCGTGGCGATGGCCGCCGGGACCGTCTCCCTCGTCGGCATCCTCGACGCCTTCGAGTGGTGGTGGCTGCCCTGGCAGATCACCGGCGCCCTGGTCTTCTTCGTCGCCGGACTCGCCGAGCTGCAACGCCCGCCCTTCGACATGCCGGTCGCCGACTCGGAGATCATCTTCGGCGCGTACACCGAGTACACCGGACTGCGGTTCGCCCTCTTCCTGCTCGCCGAGTACGCCGGGATCGTGGTGCTCTGCGGGCTGACCACCGTCCTCTTCCTCGGCGGCTGGCACGGCCCCCTCGGCGCCGACGGCCTCGGCTGGGTCTGGACCCTGCTGAAGACCGCCGTCCTGGCGTTCGTCGTGATCTGGCTCCGCGTCTCCTACCCGCGGATGCGGGAGGACCAGCTCCAGAAGCTGGCCTGGACCGTCCTCGTCCCCCTCGCCCTCGCCCAGATCGCCCTCACGGGCATCGTGAAGGTGGTGATCTGACCGTGCCCCCGATCCCCGGCTCGGGTCTGGCCAAGGGCCTCGCCCTGACCCTGCGCACCATGACGCGGAAGACCGTCACCGCGCAGTACCCCGAGGTCCAGCCCGAACTCCCGCCCCGCACCCGCGGGGTGATCGGCCTGTTCGAGGAGAACTGCACCGTCTGCATGCTCTGCGCCCGGGAATGCCCCGACTGGTGCATCTACATCGACTCCCACAAGGAGACGATCCCGGCCGCCGCCCCCGGCGGCCGGGAACGCAGCCGAAACGTCCTCGACCGCTTCGCCATCGACTTCTCCCTCTGCATGTACTGCGGGATCTGTATCGAGGTCTGCCCCTTCGACGCGCTGTTCTGGTCGCCGGAGTTCGAGTACGCGGAGACCGACATCCGCGAACTCACCCATGAGCGCGACAAGCTCCGCGAGTGGATGTGGACGGTCCCCGCGCCGCCCGCCCTCGACCCCGCGGCCGAGGAACCCAAGGAGATCGCCGCCGCCCGCAAGGCCGCCGAGAAACTGGCCGCCACCCGGGCCGCCGAAGCCCCGCCGACCCCCGACACCCCGGCCGCCCCCGAAACCCCCGGCGGCCCCAAGGGCCCCGAAACCCCCAGTGGTGCCAAGGGCCCCGAAGCCCCGGACGGCCCCGGCGGCACGGACACCCCGCCCGGGAAACCGGCCGGGCCCGGCGAAGGAGGCCCGGCATGATCCCGTACGCCGCCACCGCGCCCCAGGGCTTCCTCTCACCCACCGGCGTCGAGATCGTCTTCCTCCTCGTCGGACTGGTCACCCTCGGCGCCGCCGTGATGACCGTCACCACCAAGCACCTGGTCCACGCAGCCCTGTGGCTGGTCGTCGCCCTCGGCGGGCTCGCCGTCGAGTACCTGCTGCTGACCGCCGAGTTCGTCGCCTGGGTCCAGGTCCTCATCTACGTCGGCTCCGTCGTCGTCCTCCTCCTCTTCGGACTGATGCTCACCAAGGCCCCCATCGGGCCGTCCCCGGACGCCGACTCCGGCAACCGGCCGGTGGCGCTCGCCGTCGCCGGTACCGCCGCCGTCGCCCTGGTCTGGGTCGTCGTGGACGCCTTCCGCACCACCTGGATCGACCTCGACGGACCCGCCCAGGGCACCACCTCCATCACCGGCGAAGCCCTCTTCCGGCACTGGGTACTGCCCTTCGAGGCGCTCTCCGTCCTGCTGCTCGCCGCCCTCGTCGGCTCCATCGTCCTCTCCCGCAGGCGCGCCGAAGGCGACCCGGCCGACCCGCCCGCCACCGGACCGGCACCCGAGGGGAAGAACTGATGCACCTCGCCTACCCCGCCGTGCTCTCCGTCCTCCTCTTCTGTATCGGCGTCTACGGTGTCCTCGCCCGCCGCAACGCGATCCTCGTCCTGATGTCCGTCGAGCTGATGCTCAACGCCGTCAACCTCAACCTGGTCGCCTTCGACGTCTGGCTCCGCGACGCCCTCCACTCCGGCCAGGCCCTCACCCTCTTCACCATCGCCATCGCCGCCGCCGAGATCGGCATCGGCCTGGCGATCGTGCTGATGGTCTACCGCAACCGCGGCACCTCCGACATCGACCGGCTCCGCGACACCGCCGAACCCCCCGACGGCCGGCCGGACGCCCCCGACCTGACCGGCGCCGAGGCCGGACCCGGCACCACAGCCCCGGCGACGCAGAAGGCCGAGGCCACCGCGTGACCACCACCACCCTCGCCGTTCTCGTCCCCCTCCTGCCCTTCCTCGGCGCCGTCGCCGGACTGCTGCTCGGCCGGACCGCCCCCGGCTTCGTCCGCCCCCTGGCCGTACTGCCGACCCTGACCGCCGCCGTCCTCGCGGTCGTCGTCGCCGTCCGCCAGGGCGGCGGCGAACCCGTCCAGGCGGCCACCCGGCTCACCCCCACCGGCTCCGTCCCGATCGACCTCGCGCTCTACCTCGACGGCTTCGCCGTCCTCGTCGCGGCCCTCGTCGGAGTCGTGGCGACCTGTGTGCAGATCTACTCCACCGCCTATCTGCGCGAAGACCCCCGCTACCCCTCCTATGCCGCTCTCGTCTCCCTCTTCACCTCCGCGATGCTGCTCGTCGTCTACTCCGGCGACCTGATGGTACTGCTGGTCGGCTGGGAGATCATGGGCATCTGCTCGTACTTCCTCGTCGGCCACTACTGGGAGACCCCCGAAGCCCGGGCCGCGTCCCTCAAGGCGTTCCTGGTCACCAAACTCGGCGACGTCCCCTTCCTGATCGGCCTCTTCGCCCTCGCCACCGACGCGGGCACCTTCCGGATCACCGGCGTCCTCGACACCGTCGCCACCGGCGGACTCGACCACCCGACCCTGATCGCCCTGCTGCTCCTCGCGGGCGTCGCGGGCAAGTCCGCGCAGTTCCCGCTGCACATCTGGCTGCCCGACGCGATGGCGGGCCCGACGCCCGTCTCCGCGCTCATCCACGCCGCGACCATGGTCGCCGCCGGTATCTACTTCATCGCCCGGCTCCTCCCCGTCTTCACCGCCTCCGCGGCGGCCCTCGTGGTCCTCGCTGTCATGGCCGCGATCACCATGACCGGCTCCGCCCTCGCCGCCCTCGCCCAGGACGACATCAAACGCGTCCTCGCCTACTCGACCATCGGCCAGCTCGGCTACATGGCGGGCGCCCTCGCCGTCGGCGACCGCGGCGCCGCCGTCTTCCACCTCATCTCCCACGGCGCCTTCAAGGCGCTGCTGTTCCTCGCCGCCGGAGTCGTCATCCACGCCGCCGGAACCAACTCCCTGGCCGCCATGTCCCGGATGAGCGGACTGGCCCGCCGGATCCCCGACGCCTACTGGACGATGACCATCGCCCTGCTCGCCCTCGCCGCCGTACCCCCCTTCGCGGGCTTCTTCTCCAAGGAAGCCGTCCTCGTCGCCGCCGAACACACCGCCATCGGCGAATCCGGGGCCGCCCCCGGCGCCGCGGGCTGGACCGTACTGATCGCCGGACTCGTCACCGCCCTCCTCACCGCCGCCTACGCGACCCGGCTCTGGCTGCTCGCCTTCCGCGGCCACGGCACCGAAGCCCCCGACCACGGCCGCGAACCCCTCGCCATGACCTCCGTCCTCTGGCTGCTGGCGATCCCCTCCCTCGGCTTCGGCACCACCTACGGCTACTTCGACGGCTGGTTCGACGGCCACGACCTCGCCCCCACCACGACCACCGCCGTCCTCGGCACCGGAGTCGCCGTGATCGGCGGGCTGCTCACCTACGCCGCCTGGCGCTCCCGCGCCCCGCGCGCCGCCGCCCTCCCCGAAGCGGCCACCGCCGCCGCCCACGCCGCGCACCCCGACGCGCCGCCGTCCACCGTCGAGGCCGAGGCCATCGCGGCCCACACCCCGGCGTACGGCTCGATCGCCTCGGCGCCCGACCCCGCGGACCCCGGCCGGACCCTGCTCGGACCCCTCCACCGCCACGCCGCGTCCGGCTTCCACCTCGACGCCGCCGCCCGGGCCCTCCTCATCCGCCCGGTCATGGCCGCCGCCCGGCTGGTCGGCTTCCTGGACCGCGAGGTGGTCGAGACCTACGTCCGGGGCGCCGCCCTCGGCGTCAACGGCCTCGGCCGCCTCGTCCGCCGCGCCCAGACCGGCAATGTGCAGACCTACGCCGGCTGGCTGCTGGCGGGCACCGCCGTCCTGGTGATCGCCGCCGTCGTCCTGTCCACCGTCAACGCGGGGTCGTGAGCCGTGATCGATATCAGCGAGTCCGTGATGCAGGCCCTTCTCGCGTTCATCGTCGTCGCCCCGCTCGCCGGGGCCGCCGCGGCCGTACTGCCCGCACCGCCCGGACTACGCGGCCGCAGCCCCGAACAGGCCGTACTCCGCCACGGCGTCACCATCACCGGGGCCGTCCTCGCCGCGACCGTCGTCCTCGCCATCGGCTTCGACCACGACCAGCCGTCGAGGATGCAGGCCACCACGGACATCAGCTGGATCCCCGCCCTCGGCGTCCGTATCCACCTCGGTGTCGACGGCATCTCCCTCCCCCTTCTGGTCCTCACGGCGCTGCTGACCTTCCTCTGCGCCCTCCACGCCTACTTCAAGCCGCCCGCGGGACCCTCCCCGAAGGCGTTCGTGGCGCTGGTACTGCTGCTTGAGACCGGGACGCTCGCCACCTTCGCCGTCCTCGATCTGCTGCTGTTCTTCCTCGCCTTCGAGACCGTGCTCGTCCCCATGTACTTCCTCATCGCCCGCTGGGGCGGCGCGGAACGACGGGCCGCCGCCTGGAAGTTCATCCTCTACACCCTGCTCGGCTCCGTCGTCATGCTCCTCGGCTTCCTGCTGATCGGCCTGAAGGCGGGCACGTTCGACATGGTGGCACTCGCCACTGACAACGGCCGGGGCCTCACCACGACGACGCAGGTCATCGCCGTTCTGGCGATCGGTATCGGCTTCGCCGTGAAGACCCCGATGTGGCCGCTGCACAGCTGGCTGCCCGCCGCCCACACCGCCGCCCCCACCATCGGCTCCGTCCTCCTCGCCGGAGTCCTGCTGAAGATGGGAACGTACGGCTTCGTCCGGATCGTCCTCCCGGCCGCGCCGGACGGCATGCGGACCTTCGCGCCCTATCTCGCCGCCTTCGCCGCCGTCGGCATCGTCTACGGATCCCTCGCCTGCCTCGCCCTCGCCCGCGAGGGCGCGTCCGGCGACCTGAAGCGGCTGATCGCGTACTCCTCCGTCGGCCACATGGGCTTCGTCCTGCTCGGCATCGCCACCATGACCCCGACCGGAGTCAACGGCGCCCTCTTCGCCAACATCGCCCACGGACTCATCACCGGCCTGCTGTTCTTCCTGGTCGGCGCAGTGAAGGACCGGTACGGCACCGCCGACCTCGACACCCTCGCCGGGGCCACCGGAGCCGCCCTCTACGGCCGTGCCCCCCGCCTCGGCGCCCTCCTCGCCTTCGCCGCCGTGGCCTCCCTCGGACTCCCCGGCCTCGCCGGGTTCTGGGGCGAGATGCTCGCCCTGTTCGGCGCCTTCGACCCGGCGGACGGACTCAACCGCCCCGCCTTCCTCGTCTTCATGGTCATCGGCGGCATCGGCACCCTCCTCACCGCCGCCTATCTGCTGATCGTCGTACGCCGGGTCTGCATGGGCGTCCCCCCGGCCGCCGCCGAAGGCATCCGGACCGTCCCCGACGTCCGGGGGTACGAGCTGGCCGCGTGGACCCCGCTCGTCGCCCTCACCGTCCTCGCCGGGCTGTGGCCCGCGATCCTCCTCGGCCTCACCGACCCGGCCGTACAGAAGCTCCTCTCGGGAGGCTCGTCATGACCCTCGCCACCGCCATCGCCGCCGACGGCCAGGTCGCCTCCCTGGTCCAGAACGTCGACTGGGTCACCATCGCGCCCCCCGTGATCGCGGCCGTCACCGGTCTGCTGATCCTCGTCGCCGACCTCTTCGTCCCCGAACACCGCAAGGGCCTCCTCGGCCTCGGCGCCGTCGCCGGACTGCTCGCCGCCCTCGCGTCCCTGATCCCCCTGCGCGACGGCGGCCACCGCACCTTCTGCCTCAACACGGACCCCACGACCTGCAGCTACGTCGCCGACCGCTTCACCATCGCGATCCAGCTCCTGGTCCTCGGCGGCGCCCTCCTGACAGCCCTGCTGTCCCTGCGCGAGACCCGCCGCAGGCTCCCCGCCGGGGAGTTCTGGTTCCTGCTGCTGTCCTCCGCCGCCGGGGCCGCCCTGCTGCCCGCCTCCCGCGATCTGGCGACCATCGTCGTCGCCCTCGAAGTGGCGTCCCTGCCCGCCTTCGCCCTCGTCGGCCTCCGCCGGGGCGACCGCCGCTCCAGTGAGGCGGCGCTGAAGTTCTTCCTGACCTCGGTCACCGCGACCGCCGTCACCCTGCTCGGCGTCAGCTTCGTCTACGCCGCCACCGGCAGCCTCCACCTCAGCCGGATCGCCGGCGCGGACGTCCCCGGCGAACTCGACACCCTGCTGCGGACCGGAGTCGCCCTCACCCTCGTCGGCTTCGCCTTCAAGACCGCCGCCGTGCCGTTCCACTTCTGGGTCCCCGACACCTATGTCGGCGCCCCGCTGCCCGTCGCCGCCTATCTGTCCGTCGTCGGCAAGGCCGTCGGCTTCTCCGGACTCGTCCTCGTCACCGTGATCGCCTTCCCGCGCCACGCCGGTGTCTGGGGCCCGGCGATCGCCGTACTGGCCGCCGTCACCATGACCGCGGGCAATGTGGCGGCCGTACGCCAGCGGGCCGACCGCGCCCTCGGCGCCGTACGCCTGCTGGCCTGGTCCTCCGTCGCCCAGGCCGGATTCCTCCTGGTCCCGATCGCCGCCGCCGGATACAGCAGCGACGACCAGATCGGCGCCACCGTCGCCTACGCCCTGATGTACGCGGTGGTGAACCTCGGCGCCTTCGCCGTGGTCGCCGTGGTCGCCCGGGTCCACCGGCTCAACCGCCTCGCCGACTACCGGGGCCTCTACGCCACCAGCCCCCTCACCGCCCTCGCCCTCGGCTTCTTCCTGCTCTGCCTGGCCGGACTGCCCCCGGGGATCATCGGCCTCTTCGCCAAGGTGACGGTCTTCTCCTCGGCCGTCGACGCCGGGCTCGGCTGGCTGGCCGTCGTCATGGCCGTGAACGTCGCCATCGGGCTCTTCTACTACCTGCGCTGGACCGCCCTCCTCTTCGCCGCCCCCGAAGGCGCCCCGGCGCCCGTCCCCACGACGGCCCCCGCCGCCCCGGCGGACCCGCCCGCGACGACCGGCGCCCCCGTACCCGTATCCGGCCCGGCCGCCGCCGCCCCGCCGACGGCCGTACCCGCCCCCTACGCCGTCGCCATCGCCCTCACCGCCGCCGCCGGTGTCCTCCTGTCCGGCTACCCCCAGCTGGTACTCCGCTTCGCCGCCACCCAGCTGTTCTGACCGGACCACCGGCGGTCGCTCACCCGTTCGGACCTCCCGCGCGCCCGGAGCGCCGGGGAACTCGCCCCCTTCGCCTGGCGTTGACCAGTACAGAAGGGTCCACTGGAAAGTGGAGCACCCACCAGCAGAGGGGTTCCCCGCCGCACCACCAGGAGGGCGTAGCGTGCACCGCCGGCACAACGGGCTGAAGACCGCCGTACTCCTCGGGGGACTGTCCGCACTCATCCTCGTCATCGGCAGCTTCTTCGGCCGTACGGGGCTGATCGTCGCGCTCGTCGTGGCGCTCGGTACGAACGCGTACGCGTACTGGAACAGCGACAAGCTGGCTCTACGCGCGATGCGGGCCCGCCCCGTGAGCGAATTCGAGGCCCCGGCGCTCTACCGCATGGTCCGCGAGCTGTCCACGGCCGCCCGCCAGCCGATGCCCCGGCTCTACATCTCCCCGACCCAGGCGCCCAACGCCTTCGCGACCGGCCGCAACCCGCGCAACGCGGCCGTGTGCTGTACCGAGGGCATCCTCCAGATCCTCGACGAACGAGAGCTGCGCGGAGTCATCGGCCATGAGCTGAGCCATGTCTACAACCGCGACATCCTGATCTCGTCCGTCGCCGGAGCCCTCGCCTCCGTGGTGATGTTCCTGGTCAACTTCGCCTGGCTGATCCCGGTCGGCCGCTCCGACGACGACGGCCCCGGCCTGCTCGGCATGCTGCTGATCATGATCCTGGGCCCGGTCGCCGCCGCCATCATCCAGCTCGCCGTCAGCCGGTCCCGGGAGTACGAGGCCGACGCCTCGGGCGCCCAGCTCACCGGCGACCCCTTGGCCCTCGCCAGCGCCCTGCGCAAACTGGACGCCGGTACGAAGCAGCTTCCGCTTCCTCCGGAGCCCCGGCTGGAGACCGCGAGCCATATGATGATCGCCAACCCCTTCCGGCCGGGTAAGGGAGCCAAGCTCTTCTCCACGCATCCGCCGATGGCGGAGCGTATCGCCCGACTCGAAGAGATGGCAGGTAGACAGCGATGAAGACCGTCCTGAACATCATCTGGCTCATACTGTGCGGCTTCTGGATGTTCCTGGGCTACCTGTTCGCGGGTGTCCTGCTCTGCATCACGATCATCGGAATCCCGTTCGGTATCGCCGCCTTCCGGATCGGTGTCTACGCCCTCTGGCCCTTCGGCCAGACCGTCGTGGACCGCTCCGACGCGGGCGCGCCGTCCTGTATCGGCAATGTCCTCTGGCTGATCCTCGCGGGCTGGTGGCTGGCGCTCGGACACATCGTCACCGGTGTCGTCCTCTGCCTCACCATCATCGGCATCCCGCTCGGCCTGGCGAACTTCAAGCTGATCCCGGTCTCCCTGATGCCGCTGGGCAAGGAGATCGTCCCCACCGACCAGCCCTTCGCCGCCCGCTGAGCCCGGCTCCGCCCCGCTGCCCCGCTCCCACCGCTTCCCGGCCCGGGTCCGGCGGGCGCCGATCCCCGCTCGTACCGATCTTCGTCACTCGAACGGGTGTATTCCTCCGGTTCGGGGATAGAAGCCCGACACGGACACGTTGACCAGGGTGTAACAGACGCGTCCCACCGCACCGACCGCTCGCAACTACCGGTCGGACACCCGGCGTCTTCGCCTGTGAGAGACCGCTACCCCAGCGCGTCGTCGCGATCTACGGACGAAAGGAAGTCCACAGCATGAGCGTTCTCGGCTGGATCGTCCTCGGGCTGCTCGCCGGAGCCATAGCCAAGCTGCTGCTTCCCGGCCGAGACCCGGGCGGTCTGATCATCACCACCCTCCTCGGAGTCGTCGGCGCGTCCCTCGGCGGCTGGATCTCGGCCGAGTTCTTCGACCGCTCCATCAGCAAGCAGTTCTTCGACGGACCGACCTGGATAGCCGCGATAGGCGGCTCCCTGGTGCTGCTGATCGGCTACCGCCTGCTCTTCGGCAACTCCCGCTCACGCTGACCTGACCTGACGGTGCCGCCCCGCCGCCCGGCCCCGCGCGGTCAGTTCGGCGGCGGGCCCGGCGGGCGGCCCTCGGGCGGCTCCCCGTCCCGCAGACCCGTCTCGCGCAGGGTGATGTTCAACCGCCCCCGCAGCAGCCCGCATTCGGGGTCCGCCGTCCCCGGGTACACCTTCGGCACCCCGTGATAGGCGAAACGCGCGGGCCCGCCGAAGACCAGGAGGTCCCCGGAGACCAGCTCCACATCCGTATGGGGACGGCCGCGCGAGACGGAGTTGCCGAGGCGGAAGAGACAACTGTCGCCGATGCTCAGGGAGACCACCGGAGCGCCCGACCGCTCCTCCTTGTCCTGGTGCATCCCCATCCGGGCCGTGTCGTCATAGAAATTGATCAACGCGGTATCGGGGGTGTACCCGCAGCCGGACCCGGCGCCGAGGTCCCCGGCCGGGCCGCCAGCAGCCCCGGGGCCGCCGCGTCCGTAAGCGGCCACCAGCGCCGACCGGCCCAACTCCACCAGCCAGCCGGGGAGACCGGCCACCCGCGCGCCGTTCACATCATCGGCCGTACGGCTGTAGCGATAGGGCTGCCAGTGCCAGCCGAGACAGACCGTACGGACCGACATCACCCCACCGCCCGGCAGCCGGGTGTGCCGGAAGGGAACGGGCCCGCGCCCCCACTCCCGGCAGGCGGCCACCAGTTCCCGCTGCCGCTCCGGCGACAGCCAGCCGGGCACATGAACGGCCCCGGGCGCGATCACCGAGGTCTCGCGGGGAAAGAGCGCCCCGTCGCGGGCCGTCATGACGGCAGCGCGCCCTCGAGAGCCAGGAGGTGTTCCTTGCGTTCCAGCCCCGCCGCGTAGCCGCGGAGCCCGCCGTCCGCCCCGATGACCCGGTGACACGGCCGGACCACCAGCAGCGGATTGCGTCCGATCGCGGTGCCCACCGCCCGTACGGCGGCACCCGAGGACCCGATCCGCCGGGCGATCTCGCCGTAGGTGGTGGTCGTGCCGTACGGAACGGCGTCCAGGGCCCGCCAGACCCGGCGCTGGAAGTCGGTGCCCTCGTCGGCGTACTCGATGGTGAACCCGGTCAGCCAGCCGTCGAAGTACGCGGTCAGCTGGGCCGCGATCCGGGTGAAGGCGGCCGGGTCGTGACGCCAGCCGTCCCGTACGGTCGAGGCGCCCTTCTGTCCGGCGAGGGAGAGCGATACCAGGGCCGTGCCCCCGGACGCCGCGGTGGACGGCGTACCGACGAGCAGGACGTCCCCCAGCGGACTGCCGACGGTCGCCCAGGTCCGGACACGGGATCCGGCCGGTGAGACGACGGGGGATACCTCGACGGTGGTCGCCGGGACGGGGGTCATGGCTCGTTCCTCTCCTCGGGGCGGGTCCAACTGCCGCACACCCCGAGTCTGCGCCGCCCGGCCCCGCCGTGCTGGCGGGAAACGGACATCACGTCGGCCCGGTGCGAACCCGCCCCGGGCCCGCCCGGCGACCACCCGTCCGGCATCCCGGGGGGCAGCCGTCCGGGCGGCGGCGGGAAGGCCCGGCCGGGCCGTCGGAAACGGTTCAGCGGTAGTTCACGAACTGGAGCGCGAAGTCGAGGTCCTGGTCCTTCAGCAGGGCGATCACGGACTGGAGGTCGTCCCGGCTCTTCGAGCTGACCCGCAGCTCGTCGCCCTGGACCTGGGCCTTCACGCCCTTGGGACCCTCATCGCGGATGATCTTCGCGACCTTCTTCGCGTTCTCCTGGGAGATGCCCTCCTCGATCGACGCGAAGATCTTGTACTCCTTGCCGGAGAGCTGCGGCTCACCCGCGTCCAGCGCCTTGAGCGAGATGCCCCGCTTGATCAGCTTCGACTGGAACACATCGAGGATCGCGGAGACCCGCTCCTCCGAGTTCGCCTGCATCAGGATCTTCTCGCCGGACCAGGCGATGGACGCCCCGACGTTCTTGAAGTCGTAGCGCTGGGAGATCTCCTTCGCGGCCTGGTTGAGGGCGTTGTCGACCTCCTGCCGCTCGACCTTCGAGACGATGTCGAAACTGGAGTCGGCCATGTCCTGTGGCTCCTTGTATCGAGATGCGGATCACGCGGCCCGGCGCCCGGACCACCCGGACAAGCCTAGTCACCCGCGACCCCCTCGGGCGCTGATCAATCCGGTGGTGGAGCACCCCTGTCCATCGGGTATCGTTTACGACGTCGCCACGGAGTACCGCACGACAAGCGGTGTTCGACGACCCTCGTCCAGAGGTTCACGGCGATTCCCATGGCGGTGTGCCCGAGTGGCCAATGGGAGCGGACTGTAAATCCGTCGGCTTAGCCTACCCAGGTTCGAATCCTGGCGCCGCCACGCGAATGGACCCCCGTCCTCTGCGATTCAGCAGAGGGTGGGGGTCTTCGCATTTCCGGGGACGAGTGGGGCGGGCGGGGTCAGGCGGGCGGGGGGTCCGTCAGGCGGAAGGCCAGCTCGATCTCCCATTTCTCCATATCGGGCTCGACCCTCGGATCCGTCAGATACGACTCCAGCCGGCAGCCCCAGCGCTCCGCGCCGCCCTCCAGCGGGGTCATGTCCCAGGCCAGGCCCTCACGGTCGGCCCAGACCCGCAGTTCGGTGATCGTGTCGAAGAGCCGGTCGGGGTGGCCGGTGTGGACGACGGTGACATAGCGGCCGGCCGGGAGGGTGCCCGCCCGTACGTCGCCGTCGGGGGTCAGCGGCTCCACCAGCGGGATCCCGGCCTCGACATCGGACTCGCCCGTCAGGTCGACCGTACGGAAGCGGAAGAACGGGGCGCCGGCGAACTCGCCGCCCCGGGCCAGCGCCCAGCCGATCAGTTCGCCGAGCCGGTCGGCGATGACGGCGAAGTGGTCCATCCGGACCGAGGCGCGGAAGGAGACGTACGGCTGCTCGGGACGGTCGGCGACGACGGGCGCGAGCGGCGGAATACCCGCCCCGGAGCCGGAGCCGGAGCCGGAGCCGGAGCCGGGCTCGGGCTGCTCGGGGTGCTGAGTGTTCATGACGGGTGGACCTCCACGGGGTCGCGTACTCATCGCCCGGGGCGCCGGAGACCGCGGCGCCGGAGACCGGGCGGTTCCCGGCCGGTCAGTTCCCGGCGATGTCGGCCACGGCGACCTTGACCGGGACCGAGCCGCCGATCAGCTCCAGGGTCAGCCCGGCGGTGGCCGGGGTCTCCAGCAGTTCCACGAGGACCGCGGCCACGTCGTCCCTGGTCACCCGGGACCGGCCGGTCGAGGCGGCCAGCCGGACGAGCCCGGTCCCGGGGTCGTCGGTGAGCGCGCCCGGCCGCAGGATCGTCCAGTCGAGGCCGGACCGGGCCCGTACGTCGTCGTCCGCGGCCCCCTTGGCCCGCAGGTAGACGTCGAACTGGCCGTCGCCCGGGTGTCCGGCGTCGGCGCCCATGGAGGAGATCACCACGAACCGGCGGACGCCCGCGCGTTCGGCCGCGTCCGCGAAGAGCACGGCGGCCCCCCGGTCGACCGTGTCCTTGCGGGGGATCCCGCTGCCGGGTCCGGCGCCCGCCGCGAACACGGCCGCGTCGGCGCCCCTCAGCACCTCGGCGACCTCGTCCGGCCCGGCCGACTCCAGGTCCAGTACGACCGGTTCGGCACCGGCGTCCCGCAGGGCGTACGCCTGGCCGGGGGAGCGGATCACGCCCACCGCCCGGTGCCCGCCCGCCGAGAGCAGCCGCTCCAGCCGCAGGGCGATCTGACCGTGTCCTCCAGCGATCACAATGCGCATGTCCCCGACCGTACGCCCGAACCGCCCCACCCGCCCGGCCGCACCGCCCCCGGCCCACCCGCTTTCGGCCAGGTCGCCGTCGGCCCGCCGCGAAGCCGCGCCGGGCCGGAACCGCGCCGGGCCGGGGCCGCGCGGGACCGGAGCCGTACCCGCTACGGATGCCGTACGACCGGGACCGGAGCCGTACGACCGTTACCGGTACTGGTACCGGAGCCGCGCCCGTCCCGGGTCAGGGGCGGCCCTGGCGGGGGAGTTCCAGGGCGACCGCGACCGCCGAGTCGCAGTACTCGCGGACGGCGCTGGTCCGGGCCACCACCCGGCCCCGGTGGATCACGATCCGGCTGTACGCGAGCGACAGCGCGCCGGAGATCCGCTCGCCGCGCACCGCCAGCAACTCGGCCGGGAACCCCGCCTCCACCCGGACCTCGGGCAGGCCCATCGCCTCCCGGGCCGCCGCCGCGACCGCCGCGTACGCGTCCTCGGCGCGCAGCCCGTCCCGGGAGGCCAGCAGATAGGCGGCCTCCAGCGGATCGCCCCGGCCGACCGGGTTGGAGACGTCCCGCAGCGCCCCGCTGCCCGCCGCCACCCGCACCCCGGCGGCCCTGAGCAGCCGTACGGGCGCGGCGCCCCGCTGCTCCATCACCCCGCAGCCGCCCTGCGGCAGACAGACGACGGTGATCCCGGCCGCCGCGATCCGGTCGGCGGCGCGGGCGGCGACGGAGTGGGGCAGCCGGGCGAGCCCCGCGCAGGGGCCGATGGAGACCCCGGGCCGTACCCCGGCGGCCATCGCCGCCAGCCGGGCGAGCCGGGCCGGTTCGTCGGCGTGGGTGTGCAGATCGACCGGGCAGCCGTGCTCGGCGGCGACCTCCAGCAGGGCCTCGGTGTATCCGGCCGGGTCGGGGTCGGCGTCCGGGCAGCCGCCCACCACCGCCGCGCCCATCTTCACCGCGTCCCGCAGCATCGCGAGTCCGTCGGCGCCCGCGAGTCCGGTCAGCAGCCGGGGCACGGCCACCGCCGTCAGATCGGTCAGTCCGCGCAGCGAGCGGCGGGCCTGGAGGACCGCCTCCAGCGGCCCCAGGCCCTGGACGTCCCCGATCCTGACGTGCGATCGCAGCGCCGTCGCGCCGTGGCCGAGCTGGAGCAGTGCGGCCTCGGTGGCGCGCCGCTGGACGTCGTCGGAGTCGTACGAGACGGGCCCCACCGTGTCGGCGGTCAGGGCCGTGTCGCCGTGGCCGTGCGGCTCGGCGGGCGCGGGGAGCAGCAGATAGCCGCCGAGGTCGACCCGGGAGCAGTGGGGCGCGAGGCTGCCCGCCGTCCCGACGGCCTCGATCCGGCCGCCGCCGAGCCGAACGTCGACCGTGCGGCCGTCCGTCAGCCGGGCGCCGCACAGCAGCAGGGCGGAGGAGTCGGCGGTCGCGCCGTCGGGAGGCCGCGGCTGGCGGTCGGGCATGGCGCTCCTGTGCTTCGCGGGTGGGTCGGGCCCCCGGGGATCTCCTGCGGACCGGGCCGACCGCGTGAGCCGTGCGGGTGCGGGCACGAGCGGGGAAGATCACGCGGCACGGGTCGAGCCTAGGGGCGCCGGGGGCCTGCTTCGCGGAGGAGCGGAATAGTCGTACCGGTGGCGCCACGTGTGGCGTACGAGGCGCGGGGGCCCGGCCCGGCACCGCGCTCCCCGCGTGGCGCCCGAGGGGCTTCCGGGGCCGTACGGAACGGTCTCCTCCGGCCTCGGGACGGCGCCCGCGCCGGGGTGCGGCGGCCGGTGCGAGCGGGCCCGCGGACCCCGGGCGCGCGGCCGGATCCGGGCTTCCGCGCCACCGGCCGGATGGCTCGGACGAGGTGTGGGGCACGTTCGGGACGGGTACGACGAAACGGATTTGGGCTAACGGCGACCGACCGTGTAATGTCTTCCTCGCTCGCCCCAATAGCTCAGTCGGTAGAGCGTCTCCATGGTAAGGAGAAGGTCTACGGTTCGATTCCGTATTGGGGCTCTGATGTCGGAGAACCCCCGTCTCACCCGGGCGGGGGGAATCCGAGATCATAGCGGTGTAGCTCAGTCGGTAGAGCAAGCGGCTCATAATCGCTGTGTCACCGGTTCAAGTCCGGTCACCGCTACACACGGTAGCCGATTGTGGGGTCGGTCCTTCGATCGGCTACCCTTTCATGCGTTCGTAATTTAAGTAAGTCCATCCGTCCGTCTTAGGAGCACTCACGTGGCTGCCACCGACGTCCGCCCGAAGATCACGCTGGCCTGCGTGGAGTGCAAGGAGCGGAACTACATCACCAAGAAGAACCGGCGTAACAACCCGGACCGACTGGAGATGAAGAAGCACTGCCCGCGCTGCAAGGCGCACACCGCGCACCGCGAAACGCGCTGAATCAGGCTCGTACACGAGGCCGTCCCCTTCCGGGGGCGGCCTCGTGTCGTTTGATCGCCGTGATCACCGTACGATCCCGGTCATTCGACGCGGAGATCGTTTCCAGGAGCACAGGAGCAGGAGGGAGAGCCAGCCGATGGCGCTCGACCAGTCCTTCGTCGGGCGGAGTTATCCGCCCACCCCGCCCTATGAGGTCGGCCGGGAAAAGATCCGTGAATTCGCGGACGCGGTCGGGGACGCGCATCCCGCCTATCGCGACCCGGAGGCCGCGAAGGCCCTGGGGCACGCCGATGTGATCGCTCCGCCGACCTTCGCCTTCACGATCACCTACCGGGCCGCCGCCGTCGTGGTCCAGGACCCCAAGCTCGGGCTGGACTACAGCCGGGTGGTGCACGGCGCGCAGCGCTTCGCCTACACCCGGCCGCTCCGGGCGGGCGACCGGCTCTCGGTGGTCTCGACGATCGAGAGCATCAAGTCGCTCGCGGGCAATGACGTACTGGAGATCCGGGGCGAGGTGAGCGACGCGTCGGGTGAGCACGTCGTGACCGCCTGGACCAAGCTGGTGGCGCGCGCCGCCGAGGAGGCGTGATGGCGGCGGTGATCTCCTTCGCGGACGTCGAGGTCGGGACCGAACTGCCGGCCGGGTCCTTCCCGGTGGACCGGGCGACCCTGGTCCGGTACGCGGGCGCGTCCGGCGACTTCAACCCGATCCACTGGAACGAGCGGTTCGCCCGTGAGGTCGGACTGCCGGATGTGATCGCCCACGGCATGTTCACCATGGCCGAGGCGGTCCGGGTGGTCACGGACTGGGCCGGGGATCCGGGCGCCGTCGTCGACTACACGGTCAAGTTCACCAAGCCGGTGGTGGTGCCCGACGACGAGCAGGGCGCGCTGGTCGAGGTGAGCGCCAAGGTCGCGGCGCTGCTGGAGGACAACCGGGTCCGGGTGGACCTGACCGCGACCAGCGCCGGGGACAAGGTGCTGGGGATGGCCCGCGCGGTCGTCCAGCTGGTCTGATCCTGCCCGTCAGCCGGTCTGATCCTGGTCCGTACGGGCCTTTTCGTACGACGGTACGCATGCCGGGCGGGTCCCGGCCGCGCCTTCGGGGGCGCCCCTTCGCGGGGGCGCCCCCGCCGTGCGTTCGCCCCGCCCCGCCCTGCCGGGGGTTGACGAGTTAGTAATTGGTCACTAACTTACTCTCCATGGTGAGGATGAGCGCCGAAGAGCGGCGGGAGAGCGTGATCAGGGCGGCGACCGCCGAGTTCGCCGTCGGGGGGTACAACGGCACCTCGACGGAGGTGATCGCCCGCCGGGTCGGGGTCTCCCAGCCCTATCTGTTCCGGCTCTTCAAGAACAAGCGGGAGCTGTTCCTCGCGGTGGCCCGGCGCTGTATGGCGGATCTGGCCCGGGTCTTCGCGGACGCGCTGGCCGAGTCGCCCGACGGCGATCCGGAGATCGTGATGGCCGAGGCGTACCGACGGCTCATCGACGGCAATCGCGACATGTTGCTGATGCAGACACAGATCTATGTGGCCGTGGCGACGGCCGAGGCGGCGGGGGATGCCGAGTTCGGTGAAGCCGTACGACGCGGCTGGCTCGACATCGCCGAGCTGACGGGCGACGCCCTCGGGAGCGGCGCGGAGGCGGGCCGGTTCCTGGGGTACGGGATGCTGATCAACGCCCTGGTGTCGCTGGGGTTCCCCGGGGACCACCGGGTGTGGCGCGAGTACTTCGCGGTTCCGCCCGGAAGTGGCGGCGGAGGCGGAGCGGGGGGCCGGTAAGTCCCGGGGCTGCCCCTTATTAATAAGGGCCCGCGCCCTAAGAGCCCGCGTCCGGCCATCCGTGCCTGCCGTGCCCCCGTCCCGCCTGCCCTGTTGAGGTGGTCCCGATCGTGGCGGAGCCCTGGGTGACGTATGCCCAGGAAAGTTAGTGATCAATAACTAATTAAGTTTTCCGGAGGAGAGAGACATGTCTGCACCGAAGACGAAGGACCGGACGGCGCGACAGCGGCCCCAGGACCCGCGCACCGCGCGCTGGACCCTGATCGTCACCAGCGTCGCCGGATTCATGGCCGCCCTCGACAACCTGGTGGTCACCACCGCCCTCCCGGCCATCCGGGACGATCTCGGCGGCGGCCTCGCCGACCTCGAATGGACCGTGAGCGCCTACACCCTCACCTTCGCCGTACTGCTGATGCTCGGCGCCGCGCTCGGCGACCGCTTCGGCCGTCGCCGGTTGTTCATCACCGGAATCGGGGTCTTCACCGTCGCCTCCGCCGCCGCCGCGGTCGCCCCCGGGATAGAGGCCCTGATCGCCGCACGGGCCCTCCAGGGCGTCGGCGGGGCGATCATGATGCCGCTCACCCTGACCCTGCTGACCGCCGCCGTCCCCGAGGCCCGCCGGGGCGCCGCGCTCGGGATCTTCGGCGCCGTCACCGGAGTCGCCGTCGCCTGCGGCCCCCTCGTCGGCGGCGTACTCACCGAACACCTGTCCTGGCAGTGGATCTTCTGGCTGAACGTCCCCGTCGGCGCGGTGCTGATCCCCCTCGCCCGGCTGGGGCTCGCCGAGTCGTACGCCCCCGCCGCCCGGCTCGACGTCCCCGGCACACTGCTCGCCGGAGGTGGCCTGTTCGGCATCGTCTACGGGCTGGTCAGCGGCCATGTCGAGGGCTGGACCAGCACCCCCGTCCTGGTCGCGCTGACCGTCGGTGTCCTCCTGCTCGCCGCGTTCGTCCGGCACGGCGTGGTCGCCGCCCACCCCGTACTGCCCATGCGGCTCTTCCGCGACCGGGGCTTCGCCGCGATCAACGCGGCGAGCACCCTCATGTTCCTCGGCATGTTCGGCGCGATCTTCCTGCTCAGCCAGTACCTCCAGAACGCCGTCGGCCACTCGCCCACCCAGGCCGGACTGCGGATGCTGCCGTGGACCGCGATGCCGCTGGTCGTCGCCCCCTTCGCCGGACTGCTCTCGGACCGGATCGGCGGACGCCCCGTCGTCGTCGCCGGGCTCGTACTCCAGTCCGCCGGGCTGGCGCTCTACGCCCTCGTCCTCGACCCCGGGATGTCGTACGCGGCGCAGCTCCCGGCGCTGATCGTCGGCGGATTCGGCATGGCCCTCTTCTTCGCCCCCGCCATGAGCGTCGTGATGTCCGCCGTCCGCCCCGCCGAACAGGGCGTCGCCTCCGGCGCCAACACGGCACTGCGGGAGGTCGGCGGCGCGCTCGGGATCGCGGTACTCGGCGCGGTCTTCGCCGCCGCGGGCGGCTACGGCGGCCCGCGCGCCTTCACCGACGGGGTCGTCCCGGCGCTCTGGACCGGCGCGGGCGCGGTGGCCGTCGCGGCGCTCGCCGCCCTGCTGATCCCGCGCGACTCCCGGGCGCGTACGGCGCCGGTAGCCGTCCCCGAGCCGGTGCCCGCGTCCGGCCCGAAGGCCGTGGACCGGACCCCGGAGCGGGCCGGCGTCTGAGCGGAGCCCGTACGGTACGGAGCCCTCACCCGGCTCCGTACCGTACGGGCCGCTCCGGCTCGGCCCCGGGGATGCGCGGGGGACCCGGCGCCGTTTCGTACCCTTGTCCGCGTGCAGGAACTCCATGACGCCCCCCTCGCCCCCCTGACCACCTTCCGGCTCGGCGGCCCGGCCACCCGCCTGCTGACGGCGACCACCGACGACGAGGTGGTCGCCGCGGTGCGCGAGGCAGACGCCACCGACACGCCCCTGCTCCTCATCGGCGGCGGCAGCAACCTGGTCATCGGCGACAAGGGCTTCGAAGGTACGGCCCTGAGGATCGCCACCACCGGCTTCCGGCTCGACGGCACCCGGCTCGAACTCGCCGCGGGCGAGAACTGGAGCGACGCGGTCGCCCGGACCGTCGCCGCCGGGCTCGCGGGCGTCGAATGCCTCGCGGGCATCCCCGGCTCGGCGGGCGCCACGCCCGTCCAGAACGTCGGCGCGTACGGCCAGGAGGTCTCCAGCACCATCACCGAGGTCGTCGCCTACGACCGGCGCGCGGGGGAGACCGTCACCCTGACGAACGGGGAGTGCGACTTCTCCTACCGCCACAGCCGCTTCAAGGAGCGGCCCGACCGCTATGTCGTGCTGCGGGTCCGGTTCGGGCTGGAGGACGCGGGCGGGCTCTCCGCGCCGGTCCGGTACGCCGAGACCGCGCGGGTCCTCGGCGTCGGCGCCGGTGAGCGCGCCGACCTCGAAACCGTCCGCCGTACGGTGCTCGCGCTCCGCGGCGGCAAGGGCATGGTCCTCGACCCGGACGACCACGACACCTGGTCCGCGGGATCCTTCTTCACCAACCCGATCCTCGACGACACGGCGTACGAGACCTTCCTCGGCCGGGTCCGTGACCATCTCGGCGCCGACGCCGTGCCGCCCGCCTACCCCGCGGGCGAGGGCCGTACCAAGACCTCGGCGGCCTGGCTGATCGACAAGGCGGGCTTCACCAAGGGATACGGCTCCGGCCCGGCCCGGATCTCCACGAAGCACACCCTGGCCCTGACGAACCGCGGCGAGGCCACGACGGAGGATCTGCTGGCACTGGCCCGGGAGGTCGTGGCGGGGGTCCACGACGTCTTCGGCGTCACCCTGATCAACGAGCCGGTCACGGTGGGCGTCCAGCTCTAGCCACCGGCGGTTCCCTGGTGTGCCGGGTCCCGCCCGGGTGCCTGGTGTTGTTCGCGGTCTGCGGATCGTGGGTGGCTGCTCTCGCAGTTCCCCGAGCCCCTAAATGCTCTCCCCAGCACCGGCCCTGGAAAGGGGCCCGTCCTCCTCCTGGGCCGGGCTACGCCGGGGCGGAGAGCCAGGTGTCGACGGACGAGAGCAGACGGGCGCGGACCGGCTCCGGGGCCGCCGACGCGCGGATCGACTGGCGGGCCAGCTCCGCCAGCTCCTCGTCCGTGAAGCCGTGGTGCCGCCGCGCCAGCTCGTACTGCGCCGCCAGCCGCGAGCCGAAGAGCAGTGGATCGTCCGCGCCCAGCGCCATCGGCACCCCCGCCTCGAACAGGGTCCGCAACGGGACGTCCTCCGGCTTGTCGTAGACGCCCAGTGCCACATTCGAGGAGGGGCAGACCTCGCAGGTCACCCCGCGTTCGGCCAGTTTCCGCAGCAGCCGCGGGTCCTCCGCCGCGCGGACCCCGTGCCCGATCCGGGCGGCCCGGAGGTCGTCGAGGCAGTCGCGGACCGACGCGGGCCCGGTCAGCTCGCCGCCGTGCGGGGCGGCCAGCAGCCCGCCGTCCCGGGCGATCGCGAAGGCCCGGTCGAAGTCACGGGCCATGCCCCGGCGCTCGTCGTTGGAGAGCCCGAAGCCGACGATGCCGCGGTCGGCGTACCGTACCGCCAGCCGGGCCAGGGTCCTGGCCTCCAGCGGATGCTTCATCCGGTTCGCGGCGACCAGGACGCGCATCCCGAGCCCGGTCTCGCGGCTCGCGGAGTCCACCGCGTCCAGGATGATCTCCAGCGCCGGGATCAGCCCGCCGAGCATCGGCGCGTACGAGGTGGGGTCGACCTGTATCTCCAGCCAGCCCGAGCCGTCCCTGACGTCCTCCTCGGCCGCCTCGCGGACCAGCCGCCGGATGTCGTCCGGTTCCCGGAGGCAGGAGCGGGCGATGTCGTACAGCCGCTGGAACCGGAACCAGCCGCGCTCGTCGGTGGCCCGCAGCTTGGGGGGCTCGCCACCGGTCAGCGCGTCGGGCAGGTGGACGCCGTACTTGTCGGCCAGTTCGAGCAGTGTCGACGGCCGCATCGAGCCCGTGAAGTGGAGATGCAGATGGGCCTTGGGGAGCAGGCTGACGTCACGTACGCGTTCCATTCTCGGATCCTGCCGTAATGCCGGGCCGCGCGGCAGCCGTTTTCCCTGATCGGGCGCTTGCCCGAACGAAAGAACGGCCCCGGGGCGCGGAGAGTTCCGCGCCCCGGGGCCGTTCGGCGGCCGGACGGGTCAGTCCCGCGCCTCGGCCAGCAGCTTCTGGATCCGGGACACGCCCTCCGCCAGGTCGTCGTCGCCGAGCGCGTACGACAGCCGCAGATAGCCGGGGGTGCCGAACGCCTCACCGGGTACGACGGCGACCTCGACCTCGTCGAGGATCAGCGCCGCCAGCTCGACCGAGGTCGCCGGGCGCTGTCCCCGGATCTCCTTGCCGAGCAGGGCCTTCACCGAGGGGTAGACGTAGAACGCGCCCTCGGGCTCCGGGCAGACCACACCGTCGATCTCGTTGAGCATCCGGACGATCGTCCGGCGGCGGCGGTCGAAGGCGGTCCGCATCTCGGCGACGGCCTCCAGATCGCCGGAGACCGCGGCCAGCGCCGCGACCTGGGCCACGTTGGAGACGTTCGACGTGGCGTGCGACTGGAGGTTGGTCGCGGCCTTGATCACGTCCTTGGGGCCGACGATCCACCCCACGCGCCAGCCCGTCATGGCGTACGTCTTCGCCACCCCGTTCACCACCAGGCACCGGTCACGCAGACCGGGCACGACGGTGGGCAGGGACGTGAAGGCCGCGTCGCCGTAGACCAGGTGCTCGTAGATCTCGTCCGTGAGCACCCAGAGGCCGTGCTCCTCGGCCCAGCGGCCGATCGCCTCGGTGTCCTCCCGGCTGTAGACGGCACCGGTCGGGTTGGACGGGGAGACGAAGAGGACGACCTTGGTCCGCTCGGTCCTGGCGGCCTCCAGCTGCTCGACGGAGACCCGGTAGCCGGTGGTCTCGTCGGCCACGACCTCGACCGGGACACCGCCCGCGAGCCGGATGGACTCCGGGTACGTGGTCCAGTACGGCGCCGGGACGATCACCTCGTCGCCCGGGTCGAGGACCGCCGCGAACGCCTCGTAGATCGCCTGCTTCCCGCCGTTGGTCACCAGGACCTGCGCCGGATCGACCTCGTAACCCGAGTCCCGCAGCGTCTTCTCGGCGATCGCCTTCTTCAGCTCGGGCAGCCCGCCGGCCGGGGTGTAGCGGTGGTACTTCGGCGTCCGGCAGGCCTCGACGGCCGCTTCGACGATGTAGTCGGGGGTCGGGAAGTCGGGCTCGCCCGCGCCGAAGCCGATCACCGGACGCCCGGCGGCCTTGAGGGCCTTGGCCTTGGCGTCGACGGCGAGGGTCGCGGACTCGGAGATCGCGCCGATGCGCGCGGAGACCCGGCGCTCGGTGGGAGAGGATGCAGCGCTCATACCGTCCATCGTCCCAGACGCCAAACCCCCGCGGCACAGGTGTTCCGAGGCCCGGACACCGGGGCGGGCCCCGACCGGTCCCGACCGGCCCCGGGCCCCGCCGGACGCTCCGCCGGACGTCTCCCCGGGCCTCGCGCCGGTCCCTCGCGCCGGACGTTCCGCCGCAGGCCCCGCCGGGGGCGGCCGGACCGGCCGGGGCGGCCCTCACGTGCGGGTGAGCAAGACCCCTTGGGGCGTTGTCTGTTCGACGTCGGCCCCCGGAACACGTACACTCACTCGTCGTTGGCCCTCACCCGACGGTTTCACCGGATCACCCGGGGATGCTGTAGGTTGGGGGAGCCACAAAGGGTCGTAGCTCAATTGGTAGAGCACTGGTCTCCAAAACCAGCGGTTGGGGGTTCAAGTCCCTCCGGCCCTGCTACACACACACCTTCGCCAGGATGTGTGCGCATGTACGCAGATTTATTTCAACGCCGTGCGGCTCCACCGGGCGCGGCACGGCCACGACCCGGGAATCAGGTGAAAGAAAGTGACGGACGCCGTGGGCTCCATCGACACGCCTGATGCCGAGGACGAGGCTCCCAAGGAGAAGTCCCGCAAGGGCGGCAAGCGCGGCAAGAAGGGCCCCTTCGGCCGTCTCGCGCTTTTCTACCGGCAGATCGTCGCCGAGCTCCGTAAGGTCGTCTGGCCTACGAAGAGCCAGCTGACGACGTACACGACCGTGGTCATCATCTTCGTCGTCATCATGATCGGCCTGGTGACCGTGATTGACTATGGGTTCCAGGAAGTCGTCGCGTACGTCTTCGGCTGATCCCGCGACAAGGGCGGCGTCACCGGTGTACGTACCGGGGCGGCGTCCTTTCCGCATGTTCCACCCATCTGTATCCAGGAAGAAGCAGCCACCGTGTCTGACCCGAACCTGAACGAGGCCGTCGAGCCGGACGACGCGAGCTTCGAGTCCGTGGAGTCCGCCGAGGACGAGCAGGACATCGTTGAGGCTGCTGACTCCGTCGACCCGGACGAGGCGGAGGCCGCCGACGCCGCCGCCGGTGAGCCGGCCGAGGAAGCCGCTCTGCACGTCGAGGACGAGGCGGCCGACGCCGAGGACGACGACGCCACCGAGGGTGCCGAGGACGACGACGAGGCCGCCGAGGCTGACGAGGCCGCTGAGGCCGTTGTCGAGGTTGCCGAGGAAGCGGTCGACCCGATCGCCGCGCTCCGTGAGGAGCTGCGCACCCTCCCCGGCGAGTGGTACGTGATCCACACGTACGCCGGGTACGAGAAGCGGGTCAAGGCCAACCTGGAGCAGCGCGCCGTCTCGCTCAACGTCGAGGAGTTCATCTACCAGGCCGAAGTGCCCGAGGAAGAGATCGTCCAGATCAAGAACGGCGAGCGCAAGAACGTCCGCCAGAACAAGCTTCCCGGCTACGTCCTGGTCCGGATGGACCTCACCAACGAGTCCTGGGGCGTCGTCCGGAACACTCCGGGCGTCACCGGCTTCGTGGGCAACGCCTACGACCCGTACCCGCTGACCCTGGACGAGATCGTGAAGATGCTCGCCCCGGAGGCCGAGGAGAAGGCCGCCCGCGAGGCCGCCGAGGCCAAGGGCGAGCCGGTCCCGTCCCGCAAGGTCGAGGTCCAGGTGCTGGACTTCGAGGTCGGCGACTCGGTCACCGTCACGGACGGTCCGTTCGCCACCCTCCAGGCCACGATCAACGAGATCAACGCGGACTCGAAGAAGGTCAAGGGTCTCGTCGAGATCTTCGGCCGCGAGACCCCGGTCGAGCTGAGCTTCGACCAGATCCAGAAGAACTGACACAGAGCTTCCGACCAGGTCAGAACGTCCCCTCGGGGCCGTTCTGACCTGTCGGTTTTTAACCGTACGGCTATACCCGTTATCGTTGTGCGGTATGCCTCCATCCGGTATGGATCGGATGGAGTGCTGGAAACTCTCACTAGGACCCGGAGAGAGCAATGCCTCCCAAGAAGAAGAAGGTCACGGGGCTTATCAAGCTCCAGATCCAGGCCGGCGCGGCCAACCCGGCTCCGCCGGTCGGCCCGGCTCTGGGTCAGCACGGCGTCAACATCATGGAGTTCTGCAAGGCCTACAACGCCGCGACCGAGTCGCAGCGTGGCATGGTCGTGCCGGTGGAGATCACGGTCTACGAGGACCGTTCGTTCACCTTCGTCACCAAGACTCCGCCTGCCGCCAAGCTGATCCTCAAGGCCGCTGGTGTGGACAAGGGCTCCGGCGAGCCGCACAAGACCAAGGTCGCCAAGCTCACGCGCGACCAGGTCCGCGAGATCGCCACGACGAAGATGCCGGACCTGAACGCGAACGACCTGGACGCCGCGGAGAAGATCATCGCGGGTACGGCTCGTTCGATGGGCGTCACCGTCGAGGGCTGACGAACGAACTCGCGCAGTGGCCGGCCGAGGAACGAGGCCGTCCGCGAAGCGAGTGAGTGAGGAAGCCCGAGCAGAAGACGCCGCGGGCTGAGCCCCATGACCTTTGAGTGGTAGGACCAGCGCTGGTCCGGACCACGACTCCACACCCTGAAACACACAGGAGCAGCAGTGAAGCGCAGCAAGACTCTCCGCGCTGCGGACGCCAAGATCGACCGGGAGCGTCTGTACGCCCCCCTCGAGGCCGTCCGTCTCGCCAAGGACACCTCGTCCACGAAGTTCGACGGCACCGTCGAGGTGGCCCTGCGGCTGGGCGTCGACCCCCGCAAGGCCGACCAGATGGTCCGTGGCACCGTGAACCTTCCGCACGGCACCGGCAAGACCGCCCGGGTCCTGGTCTTCGCGACCGGTGACCGTGCCGAGGCCGCGCGTGCCGCGGGCGCCGACATCATCGGCGCCGACGAGCTGATCGACGAGGTCGCGAAGGGCCGTCTGGACTTCGACGCCGTCGTGGCCACCCCGGACCTCATGGGCAAGGTCGGCCGTCTCGGCCGGGTGCTCGGTCCGCGTGGTCTGATGCCGAACCCGAAGACCGGTACGGTCACCCCGGATGTCGCGAAGGCTGTGACCGACATCAAGGGCGGCAAGATCGAGTTCCGTGTCGACAAGCACTCGAACCTGCACTTCATCATCGGCAAGGTCTCTTTCGACGAGGCCAAGCTGGTGGAGAACTACGGGGCGGCGCTGGAGGAGATCCTCCGTCTGAAGCCGTCCGCCGCGAAGGGCCGCTACATCAAGAAGGCGACCCTGACCACCACGATGGGTCCCGGCATTCCGCTGGACTCCAACCGGACCCGCAACCTCCTCGTCGAGGAGGACCCGGCTTCCGTCTGATCTGACGGTAGTCGCGGGTTCACGCAGGGCTGACAGGCCGGTCCCCGTACCTCTTTCGAGGTACGGGGACCGGCCCGTTTACCGACGAACGGCCGATCGGCGCTGTCGGTCGTATGGGTTACCGTTCAAGAGTTCACAGCAGAGAAATAAAAGGGGCGGGGACATGAGCAAGTCCATATGGAGGCGTGCGGGCCTTTCGCTGACGGCCGTGGCCGTGATCGCCGGTGCTTCGGCCTGTGGCGGCGAGGACGACAAGAAGAAGTCCGCCGACAACGGCTCCCAGACGAAGATCCAGTCGGGTGCCGAGGTCACGAAGGTCCTCCAGGCCGCGTACAAGAAGACCGACGAGGCCAAGACCGCCAAGGTCAACATGGTCATGACCATGCCGAAGATGGGCGATGAGCCCGGCGGTCAGATGACGATGGACGGCGTCATGGGCTGGGACCCGATGATGATCGACGTCACGGCCAAGGGTGAGGCCCTCGCGGCCGGTGCCGGCGCGGGCGGGCCCGAGCAGATCCGTATGGTCTGGCTGAAGGACGTCATGTACATGGACATGGGCGCCGCGGCGGCCAAGGAAATGGGCATGGACGGCAAGCGCTGGATGAAGATGGACCTGGCCGCGCTGGCCAAGGAGTCCGGCGACCCGGCGATCCAGAAGCAGCTCACCGGCGGCCTGGACAGCATGGACCAGAGCCCGGCCGAGCAGCTCGCCGTACTGCTGGAGTCCAAGAGCATCAAGCACGTCGGTCCCGCCAAGGTGGGCGGTGTCGACACCCAGCACTACAAGGGCACCATCTCGGTCGCCGAGATGCTGAAGGCCAACAAGTCCCTGGTGCTCGACGAGACCGAGCGCAAGCAGCTGACCGACGGCATGAAGGAGGCCGGGATCTCCTCCTACGACACCCAGGTCTGGGTGAACGGGGACGGCTTCCCGGTCAAGATGGACGTCTCCATGGCCACCAAGGAGGGTCCGGTCAAGATGGTGTCCAACTACTCCGACTACGGCACCAAGGCGTCCGTGACGGCTCCGCCCGCGAACCAGACCTTCGACTTCGCGGCCATGATGAAGGAGATCGGCGCCGCGATGGAGGAGGAGGGGGCGACCCCGTAAGGTCTCCCCGTCCGGTGCGCGCACCGACCCGATCGCCTTCTGTCCGGACCCCGGGCGGGAGGCGATTTGCGTCGGCTCGCCCCCGTCGCGTACGCTTCCCTGGAAGCCAAAGACCGCTGGTTGTTGCCGCGTGCTCGTAAGAGGTCGCGGCGGCCGAAGGATCCGCTAGCTGCGGACGGCCCGCGCAGGTGATTGTGGAGCAGCTCCCGGATTTCCGTCCGGTCGAGCCACGCCCCGTGCGCCTGCGCCGGGGCGTTTCGTTTTGCCCAGTCTCCTCCTTCGGGTCCGCGCGGTCCTCATCACCCGGAAGGAGGCCGACGCCCATGGCTAGGCCCGACAAGGCTGCCGCGGTAGCCGAGCTGGCGGACCAGTTCCGCGGCTCGAACGCCGCCGTGCTGACCGAGTACCGGGGTCTCACCGTGGCGCAGCTCAAGCAGCTGCGCCGTTCTCTCGGTGAGAACGCCCAGTACGCCGTGGTGAAGAACACGCTGACCAAGATCGCGGCCAATGAGGCCGGGATCACTTCGCTCGACGACCTGTTCAACGGTCCGACGGCGGTTGCCTTCGTCACCGGTGACCCGGTGGAGTCGGCGAAGGGTCTTCGTGACTTCGCCAAGGACAACCCGAACCTGATCATCAAGGGCGGCGTGCTCGACGGCAAGCCGCTGTCCGCCGATGAGATCAAGAAGCTCGCGGACCTCGAGTCCCGCGAGGTTCTGCTCTCCAAGCTGGCGGGTGCCATGAAGGGCAAGCAGTCGCAGGCTGCCTCCCTCTTCCAGGCGCTCCCGTCGAAGCTCGTCCGCACCGTGGACGCGCTTCGCGCCCAGCGCGACGAGCAGGGCGGTGCCGAGTAACTCGGCTCGCGTAATGACCGCCGCCCCCGGCGACGGTCGCAGCGGGCCGAACGTACGCCCGCCTACATGTACATCCGGCACCAGCCGAATTAGTGGAAGGACGCCATCATGGCGAAGCTCAGCCAGGACGACCTGCTCGCGCAGTTCGACGAGATGACCCTCATCGAGCTCTCCGCCTTCGTGAAGGCTTTTGAGGAGCGCTTCGACGTCACCGCCGCCGCGGCCGCCCCGGTCGTCGTCGCGGGTGGCGCCGCCGCCGGTGGCGACGCCGCCGCCGCCGAGGAGCAGGACGAGTTCGACGTCATCCTCACGGGTGCCGGCGAGAAGAAGATCCAGGTCATCAAGGTCGTGCGTGAGCTGACCTCCCTGGGTCTGAAGGAGGCCAAGGACCTCGTGGACGGCACCCCGAAGCCGGTCCTCGAGAAGGTCGCCAAGGACGTCGCCGAGAAGGCCGCCGAGTCCCTCAAGGCCGCGGGCGCGGCTGTCGAGGTCAAGTGACCCCGAAGGTCTTCACGGCACCCCGCGGACGGCGCTTCGGCGCCGTGAGCGGACTGTGAGGCTCGTCTCGTCTCTGTAACGGGACACCGTCGAAGGGCGATCACCCTATTGGGTGGTCGCCCTTTGGCGTATCCGTGACGGTCGGGCCGTGCCGCCTTGCGCTGGGGCGTGCGGCGAGTATGGTGATCATCTCCGTGTGTCCCGGCCGTCCGGGAGGAGATTTCCGAGGCGGCGGTGTGTGGCTCCCGTGCCTGGTCAGTGACGGTTCCGGCGACCGGGCCGGGACAGGGGGCCTTGACGAACGGCACGCAGCGCGCAATTCTCAGGACGCGTCGTGACAACCGATCCGGATCCGAGGCATGGATCGGTGACCGAGTGGGCAGTATCGCTGTACGCCTTCCGGGCGTGAGGGTTGATGCGGAGTTGAGGACAACGAGGGCAGCGAGGGTCCCCAGAGACCCGCACTGGACATCAGTGTGCCAAGTGGCTACACTGACCCTTTGCGCTGCCTGTTAACTGCCTCCTGCCCGTCACCAGGGGCATCCCCTCGCATGAGCACACCGGGCCGAACCATCCCTGACCTGGGATTTCTCGGCCCCTGCCCGGCTTGGGACCGGTACGCGCGTAGTGAGTCCGAGCCCTCGGAAGGACCCCCTCTTGGCCGCCTCGCGCAACGCCTCGACCGCGAATACGAACAACGGCGCCAGCACCGCCCCGCTGCGCATCTCCTTTGCAAAGATCAAAGAGCCCCTTGAGGTTCCGAACCTCCTCGCGCTCCAGACCGAGAGCTTCGACTGGCTGCTCGGCAATGCCGCGTGGAAGGCTCGGGTCGAGGCGGCTCTGGACAGCGGACAGGACGTCCCCACCAAGTCCGGTCTGGAGGAGATCTTCGAGGAGATCTCCCCGATCGAGGACTTCAGCGGGTCGATGTCGCTGACCTTCCGCGACCACCGCTTCGAGCCGCCGAAGAACTCGATCGACGAGTGCAAGGACCGCGACTTCACCTACGCGGCGCCGCTGTTCGTCACGGCGGAGTTCACCAACAACGAGACCGGCGAGATCAAGTCGCAGACGGTCTTCATGGGTGACTTCCCGCTGATGACGAACAAGGGCACGTTCGTGATCAACGGCACCGAGCGTGTCGTCGTGTCCCAGCTCGTCCGCTCGCCGGGCGTCTACTTCGACTCCAGCATCGACAAGACGTCCGACAAGGACATCTTCACCGCCAAGGTCATCCCGTCCCGGGGTGCCTGGCTGGAGATGGAGATCGACAAGCGGGACATGGTCGGTGTCCGTATCGACCGCAAGCGCAAGCAGTCCGTTACCGTACTGCTGAAGGCGCTCGGCTGGACCACCGAGCAGATCCTGCAGGAGTTCGGCGAGTACGAGTCCATGCGCGCCACCCTGGAGAAGGACCACACCCAGGGCCAGGACGACGCGCTGCTCGACATCTACCGCAAGCTGCGTCCGGGCGAGCCGCCGACCCGTGAGGCCGCGCAGACGCTGCTCGAGAACCTCTACTTCAACCCCAAGCGCTACGACCTGGCGAAGGTCGGCCGCTACAAGGTGAACAAGAAGCTCGGCGCCGACGAGCCGCTGGACGCCGGGGTCCTCACCACCGACGACGTCATCGCCACCATCAAGTACCTGGTGAAGCTGCACGCCGGTGAGGTCGAGACGATCGGCGAGTCCGGCCGTTCGATCATCGTCGAGACCGACGACATCGACCACTTCGGCAACCGTCGTATCCGTAACGTCGGCGAGCTGATCCAGAACCAGGTCCGTACGGGTCTGGCCCGGATGGAGCGGGTCGTGCGCGAGCGCATGACCACCCAGGACGTCGAGGCGATCACGCCGCAGACCCTGATCAACATCCGGCCGGTCGTCGCCTCCATCAAGGAGTTCTTCGGCACCAGCCAGCTGTCCCAGTTCATGGACCAGAACAACCCGCTGTCGGGGCTGACGCACAAGCGTCGTCTGAACGCCCTCGGCCCGGGTGGTCTCTCCCGTGAGCGGGCCGGCTTCGAGGTCCGTGACGTGCACCCGTCGCACTACGGCCGGATGTGCCCGATCGAGACGCCCGAAGGCCCGAACATCGGTCTGATCGGCTCGCTCGCCTCCTACGGCCGGATCAACGCGTTCGGCTTCATCGAGACGCCGTACCGCAAGGTCGTCGACGGCCAGGTCACCGACGAGGTGGACTACCTGACCGCCGACGAGGAGGACCGCTTCGTCATCGCGCAGGCCAACGCCACGCTCGCGGACGACATGCGGTTCGCCGAGGCCCGGGTGCTGGTCCGCCGCCGCGGCGGCGAGGTCGACTACGTCCCGCCGGCCGAGGTCGACTACATGGACGTCTCGCCGCGCCAGATGGTGTCGGTCGCGACCGCCATGATCCCCTTCCTGGAGCACGACGACGCCAACCGTGCCCTCATGGGCGCGAACATGATGCGTCAGGCCGTCCCGCTGATCACGGCCGAGGCGCCGCTGGTCGGTACCGGTATGGAGTACCGCTGCGCGGTCGACGCCGGTGACGTCATCAAGGCGGAGAAGGACGGTGTGGTCCAGGAGGTCTCCGCGGACTACATCACCGTCGCCAACGACGACGGCACCTACACCACCTACCGGGTGGCCAAGTTCTCCCGCTCCAACCAGGGCACCTCGGTCAACCAGAAGGTGATCGTCGCCGAGGGCGACCGGGTCGTCGAGAGCCAGGTGCTCGCCGACGGACCGGCCACCGAAGACGGCGAGATGGCGCTGGGCAAGAACCTGCTCGTCGCGTTCATGCCGTGGGAGGGCCACAACTACGAGGACGCGATCATCCTGTCGCAGCGCCTCGTCCAGGACGACGTCCTCTCCTCGATCCACATCGAGGAGCACGAGGTCGACGCCCGTGACACCAAGCTGGGCCCCGAGGAGATCACCCGGGATATCCCGAACGTCTCCGAGGAGGTCCTCGCCGACCTCGACGAGCGCGGCATCATCCGGATCGGTGCCGAGGTCGTCGCCGGCGACATCCTGGTCGGCAAGGTCACGCCCAAGGGCGAGACCGAGCTGACCCCGGAGGAGCGCCTGCTCCGCGCGATCTTCGGCGAGAAGGCCCGCGAGGTCCGTGACACGTCGCTGAAGGTCCCGCACGGCGAGATCGGCAAGGTCATCGGCGTCCGCGTCTTCGACCGCGAGGAAGGCGACGAGCTCCCGCCCGGCGTCAACCAGCTGGTCCGGGTCTACGTGGCCCAGAAGCGCAAGATCACCGACGGTGACAAGCTGGCCGGCCGCCACGGCAACAAGGGCGTCATCTCCAAGATCCTGCCGATCGAGGACATGCCGTTCCTGGAGGACGGCACCCCGGTCGACATCATCCTCAACCCGCTCGGTGTGCCGTCCCGGATGAACCCGGGACAGGTCCTCGAGATCCACCTCGGCTGGCTCGCCAGCCAGGGCTGGAAGGTCGAGGGCAACGAGGAGTGGATGGAGCGGCTGAAGTCCATCGGCGCGGACGACGTCCGCCCGGGCACCAATGTCGCCACCCCGGTCTTCGACGGCGCCCGCGAGGACGAGATCGCCGGTCTCTTCGAGTCGACGATCCCCAACCGCGACGGTGACCGCATGGTCCTGCCGTCCGGTAAGGCCCGGATGTTCGACGGCCGCTCCGGCGAGCCGTTCCCGGACCCGATCTCGGTCGGGTACATGTACATCCTCAAGCTCCACCACCTGGTCGACGACAAGCTGCACGCCCGGTCGACCGGTCCGTACTCGATGATCACCCAGCAGCCGCTGGGTGGTAAGGCCCAGTTCGGTGGCCAGCGCTTCGGTGAGATGGAGGTGTGGGCGCTGGAGGCTTACGGCGCCGCGTACGCCCTCCAGGAGCTGCTGACCATCAAGTCCGACGACGTCACCGGCCGAGTCAAGGTCTACGAGGCGATCGTCAAGGGCGAGAACATCCCCGAGCCCGGCATCCCCGAGTCCTTCAAGGTGCTCATCAAGGAGATGCAGTCCCTGTGCCTCAACGTGGAGGTGCTGTCCTCGGACGGCATGTCCATCGAGATGCGCGACACCGACGAGGACGTCTTCCGTGCCGCGGAAGAGCTCGGCATCGACCTGTCCCGGCGCGAGCCGAGCAGCGTCGAAGAGGTCTGACGGGTCCGGCCGGGGCTCCCTCACGAGCCCCGGCCGCAGCCCCCAGGACTCCGTACAGACCACTGAGATACACAACCCTGAGAGGGATTGACGCATAGTGCTCGACGTCAACTTCTTCGACGAGCTTCGGATCGGCCTGGCCACCGCTGACGACATCCGTCAGTGGTCGCACGGAGAGGTCAAGAAGCCCGAGACGATCAACTACCGCACGCTCAAGCCCGAAAAGGACGGACTCTTCTGCGAGAAGATCTTCGGTCCGACCCGGGACTGGGAGTGCTACTGCGGCAAGTACAAGCGCGTCCGCTTCAAGGGCATCATCTGTGAGCGCTGCGGCGTCGAGGTGACCCGCGCCAAGGTGCGCCGTGAGCGGATGGGCCACATCGAGCTGGCCGCCCCCGTCACCCACATCTGGTACTTCAAGGGCGTCCCCTCGCGCCTGGGCTACCTGCTCGACCTCGCGCCGAAGGACCTGGAGAAGGTCATCTACTTCGCCGCGTACATGATCACGTACGTGGACGAGGAGCGCCGGACCCGCGACCTGCCCTCGCTGGAGGCCCATGTCTCCGTCGAGCGCCAGCAGGTCGAGAACCGCCGCGACGCCGACGTCGAGGCCCGGGCCAAGAAGCTGGAAGGCGACCTGGCCGAGCTGGAGGCCGAGGGCGCCAAGGCCGACGTACGCCGCAAGGTGCGCGAAGGCGCCGAGCGTGAGATGAAGCAGCTGCGCGACCGCGCCCAGCGCGAGGTCGACCGCCTCGACGAGGTGTGGAACCGCTTCAAGAACCTCAAGGTCCAGGACCTGGAGGGCGACGAGCTGCTCTACCGCGAGCTGCGCGACCGCTTCGGCACCTACTTCGACGGTTCGATGGGCGCCGCCGCGCTGCAGAAGCGCCTGGAGTCCTTCGACCTGAACGAGGAGGCCGAGCGCCTCCGCGAGATCATCCGGACCGGCAAGGGCCAGAAGAAGACCCGGGCGCTCAAGCGCCTCAAGGTCGTCTCCGCCTTCCTCCAGACCAGCAACAGCCCCAAGGGCATGGTGCTGGACTGCGTCCCGGTGATCCCGCCGGACCTGCGTCCGATGGTGCAGCTGGACGGTGGCCGCTTCGCCACCTCCGACCTCAACGACCTGTACCGCCGCGTGATCAACCGGAACAACCGGCTGAAGCGTCTGCTCGACCTCGGTGCCCCCGAGATCATCGTGAACAACGAGAAGCGGATGCTCCAGGAGGCCGTCGACGCGCTCTTCGACAACGGTCGCCGCGGCCGTCCGGTCACCGGTCCGGGCAACCGTCCGCTGAAGTCCCTGAGCGACATGCTCAAGGGCAAGCAGGGCCGGTTCCGTCAGAACCTCCTCGGCAAGCGTGTGGACTACTCCGCGCGTTCCGTGATCGTCGTCGGTCCGCAGCTCAAGCTGCACCAGTGCGGTCTGCCGAAGGCGATGGCGCTGGAGCTGTTCAAGCCGTTCGTGATGAAGCGCCTGGTCGACCTGAACCACGCGCAGAACATCAAGTCGGCCAAGCGGATGGTGGAGCGCGGCCGTACCGTCGTGTACGACGTCCTCGAAGAGGTCATCGCCGAGCACCCGGTCCTGCTGAACCGTGCCCCCACCCTGCACCGTCTGGGTATCCAGGCGTTCGAGCCGCAGCTGGTCGAGGGCAAGGCCATCCAGATCCACCCGCTCGTCTGCACCGCGTTCAACGCGGACTTCGACGGTGACCAGATGGCCGTCCACCTGCCGCTGTCGGCGGAGGCCCAGGCCGAGGCCCGCATCCTGATGCTGTCCTCGAACAACATCCTCAAGCCGGCCGACGGCCGTCCCGTCACCATGCCCACCCAGGACATGGTGCTCGGCCTCTTCTTCCTCACCACGGACGAGGAGGAGCGCGAGGTGCGCGGCGAGGGCCGGTCCTTCGGCTCCACCGCCGAGGCGATCATGGCGTTCGACGCCCGTGAGCTGTCCCTCCAGGCCAAGGTCGACATCCGCTTCCCGGTGGGCACCATCCCGCCGCGCGGCTGGACCCCGCCGGCCGACGAGGACGGCGCCGCGTCCGACGGGCTCGGCGGCACCTGGCAGCAGGGTGACAGCTTCCGGCTGAACACCACCCTGGGCCGGGCGCTCTTCAACGAGCTGCTGCCCGAGGACTACCCGTTCGTCGACTACTCCGTCGGCAAGAAGCAGCTCTCCGAGATCGTCAACGACCTCGCCGAGCGCTACCCCAAGGTGATCGTGGCGGCGACGCTCGACAACCTGAAGGCGGCCGGCTTCTACTGGGCCACGCGTTCCGGCGTCACCGTCGCCATCTCGGACGTCGTCGTCCCGGAGGCGAAGAAGGAGATCGTCGCCTCGTACGAGGCCAAGGACGAGAAGATCCAGAAGCAGTACGAGCGCGGCCTGATCACCAAGCAGGAGCGCACGAACGAGCTGATCGACAACTGGACCCGCGCGACCAACGAGGTCGCCGAGGCGATGAACGCGAACTTCCCGAAGACCAACCCCATCTTCATGATGGTGGACTCGGGTGCTCGTGGAAACATGATGCAGATGCGTCAGATCGCCGGTATGCGTGGTCTGGTGTCCAACGCCAAGAACGAGACGATCCCGCGTCCCATCAAGGCGTCGTTCCGTGAGGGCCTGTCGGTGCTGGAGTACTTCATCTCCACGCACGGTGCCCGTAAGGGTCTCGCCGACACCGCCCTGCGTACCGCCGACTCGGGTTACCTGACCCGTCGTCTGGTGGACGTCTCGCAGGACGTGATCATCCGCGAGGAGGACTGCGGCACCGAGCGCGGCCTCAAGCTGGGGATCGCCGAGCGCGGCGCCGACGGCGTCCTGCGCAAGGCCGAGAACGTCGAGACGTCCGTCTACGCCCGGATGCTCGCCGAGGACGTCGTCGTCGACGGCAAGGTCATCGCGCCCGCCAATGTCGACCTCGGCGATGTGCTGATCGACGCGCTGGTCGCGGCCGGTGTCGAGGAGGTCAAGACCCGCTCGGTCCTGACCTGCGAGTCCGCGGTCGGCACCTGTGCCTTCTGCTACGGCCGCTCGCTGGCCACCGGCAAGCTGGTCGACATCGGTGAGGCGGTCGGCATCATCGCCGCCCAGTCCATCGGTGAGCCCGGTACCCAGCTGACGATGCGTACCTTCCACACCGGTGGTGTGGCCGGTGACGACATCACCCAGGGTCTGCCGCGTGTCGTCGAGCTCTTCGAGGCCCGTACGCCCAAGGGTGTCGCCCCGATCTCGGAGGCGGCCGGCCGCGTCCGGATCGAGGAGACCGAGAAGACCAAGAAGCTCGTCGTCACCCCGGACGACGGCAGCGACGAGACGGCCTTCCCGATCTCGAAGCGTGCCAAGGTCCTGGTGCACGAGGGTGATCACGTCGAGGTCGGCCAGCCGCTGACCTTCGGTGCGACCAACCCGCACGACGTGCTGCGGATCCTCGGCCAGCGGGCCGTCCAGGTCCACCTGGTCGGCGAGGTCCAGAAGGTCTACAACTCGCAGGGTGTGTCGATCCACGACAAGCACATCGAGATCATCATCCGGCAGATGCTGCGCCGGGTGACGATCATCGAGTCCGGCGACGCGGAGCTGCTGCCGGGCGAGCTGGTCGAGCGCTCGAAGTTCGAGACCGAGAACCGTCGTGTGGTCACCGAGGGCGGTCACCCCGCCTCCGGCCGTCCGCAGCTGATGGGTATCACCAAGGCGTCGCTGGCCACCGAGTCGTGGCTGTCGGCGGCGTCCTTCCAGGAGACGACCCGGGTTCTGACCGACGCGGCGATCAACGCCAAGTCGGACTCCCTGATCGGTCTCAAGGAGAACGTCATCATCGGTAAGCTCATCCCGGCCGGTACGGGTCTCTCCCGTTACCGCAACATCCGGGTCGAGCCGACCGAGGAGGCCAAGGCCGCGATGTACTCGGCCGTCGGCTACGACGACATCGACTACTCGCCGTTCGGCACCGGCTCCGGCCAGGCCGTTCCGCTGGAGGACTACGACTACGGTCCGTACAACCAGTGAGTCGACGCGGCGGAGCGGCCGGTTCCGGCTGAGCCGCCGCGCCTGAAGCGAGTCGAAGGGCGGTCACCCCGATCGGGGTGACCGCCCTTCGGGCTTTCCGGCTGCCGTCCGGTGGTCCGGTGGTGTTCCGGTGGTACGCGGCCCCGGGCTCAGCGGCCCGTGAGCTGCCAGACCGCGAGGCCGAGGCCGGCGCTCGCGGTGAGCGCCGCGACGCTGGCGAGCGGCCAGCGGGCCCGCTCCAGGGAGTCCAGCCGGGACTCCATATCGGCGAGTTGCTTATCGGTCTGGTCGCTCCGCTGGACGAGCAGGGCCAGGGACCCGTCGACCCGGGCGAAGCCCGCCTCCAGGGTGCCGCGGAGGCGTTCCAGCTCGACGGCGACGCCCGCCCGGGGGATGGGGTCGTGCCAGGACGGGGGGTCAGGGTCGGCCATCGGTACCTCCGGAGCCGTAGCCGGGTCTTCTGCCGGGCGCGGGCGCGGGCGCGGACTCCGGAGCCGTACCGCTGTCGCGGCCGGGGTCCCGGGACGTACCGCCGGGTTCGCCGAGCCAGGCCGGGAGCAGCCGTTGTACGGCGTCGAGCGCCATGATCCTGGCCAGCCCGCCGGATACGGCGAGGGCGGCGGCCACCCAGGGCAGGGTGCTCGGCAGGCCCGAGGCGTCGACGATCGCGGGCAGGGCGACGGCGATACCGACCGCGGTCTGCAGGACGGTACGGGCGGTCCGCCGGGCTGCTTCGGACATGACTGCCTCCTTCGTACGTCGGATGGGGGAGGGGCAGGGCGTGTTGCGAAAGTGGCGCCGTCCGCCCGAAGGGCGGGGCCCGCGGCGTCCGGTGCGTGCAATCGCGATGGCGGTGGGGGTCCCCCCGGCGAAGCCAGGGGGCGGTCGCC